>JALWGP010000347.1 GCA_027038775.1 Sedimenticola sp.
AAGACGCGGCAGCGTCCGCCCAGCGGCGCCATCACCGCGCCGGCATCCCACTCCAGCGCCGGCGGGGCGAAGAGCAGCACCTGGTCGGCCTGCGCCAGCGACCCGGGCAGCGCCTGCGCGTGGACGCCGGCGCGCATGGTGTTGGAGCGCGGCTCCAGCACGGCGATGATGCGCCCCTTCCCCACCCGCGCGCGCAGCCCGGAGAGGGTGGTCTCGATGGCGGTGGGATGGTGGGCGAAGTCGTCGTAGACGCGCACGCCCCGCACCACGCCGCGCAGCTCCATGCGCCGCCTCACGCCCCGGAAGCGGCGGAGCGCCTCGATGCCCACCGACGGGGGCACGCCGGCGTGGCGCGCCGCGGCCAGGGCGGCCAGGGCGTTGGCCAGGTTGTGCCGGCCGGTGAGCGACCACTCCACCGTTCCCGCCGGTTCTCCCTCGCAGATCACCTCGAAGCGGCTGCCGTCGGCGCTGGCTTCGGCGACGGACCAAGTGGCTTCACCATGCAGCGAAAACCGTTCCACGGGCGTCCAGCATCCCATCCCCAGCACCTCCTCCAGGTTGGCGTCGTCCCCCGGCGCCACCAGCAGGCCGCTGCCCGGCACGGTGCGCACCAGGTGGTGGAACTGGCGCTGGATCTGGGCCAGGTCATCGAAGATATCGGCGTGGTCGAACTCCAGGTTGTTGAGCACGCAGGTGCGCGGCCGGTAGTGGACGAACTTGGAGCGCTTGTCGAAGAAGGCGGTGTCGTACTCGTCCGCCTCCACCACGAAGAAAGGGGGCTCCCCCGCGCGTGCGGAGACGCCAAAGTCCCGCGGCACGCCACCGATGAGAAAGCCGGGGTCGAGCCCGGCGTGTTCCAGGATCCAGGCCAGCATGGAGGCGGTGGTGGTCTTGCCGTGGGTGCCGGCCACCGCCAGCACCCAGCGCCCCCGCAGCACGTGTTCCGCCAGCCACTGGGGTCCGGAGGTGTAGGGCAGCCCCGAGTCGAGCACGTGCTCCACCACCGGGTTGCCGCGCGAGAGGGCGTTGCCGATCACCACCACGTCCGGTGCCGGCTCCAGGTGGGCCGGGTCCCACCCCTCCAGGAGGCGGATGCCCGCCTCCTCGAGCTGGGTGCTCATGGGGGGATAGACGTTGGCGTCGGAGCCGGTGACCTCGTGTCCCAGGGCCTGCGCGATGCGGGCGACACCGCCCATGAAGGTGCCGCAGATGCCGAGAATGTGAATGTGCATGGGAGTATGATACCCCCCATGCAGGAAAGCTTCATCGACCGCCCCGACCAACTGGCCTCCTTCGTGGACTTGCTGCGCACCGCCTCCTGGCTGGCGGTGGACACCGAGTTCATGCGCGAACGCACCTACTTTCCCCGGCTATGCCTGATCCAGGTGGCCGGCGAAGACCGCGCCGCCTGCATCGACCCGCTGGCGCTGGAGGACCTGTCGCCCCTGAAAGAGCTGCTGCTCGATCCCGCCATCACCAAGGTGTTCCACGCCGCGCGCCAGGACCTGGAGATCTTCCTGCACCTGTGGGGCGAGCTGCCCACCCCCATCTTCGATACCCAACCGGCGGCGGCCCTGCTGGGCATCGGCGACCAGGTGGGCTACGGCGCCCTGGTGCAGGAGATGCTCGGCGTGAGTCTCGCCAAGGACCACTCCCGCACCGACTGGTCGCAGCGCCCGCTGCAGCGGGCGCAGCTGCGCTACGCCCTGGACGACGTCGTCCACTTGGGGCGGGCCTACACCCGCATGCACGCAAGGCTGGAGGCGCTGGGACGGCTGGAGTGGCTGGAGACCGAGTTCGAGAGCCTCACCGACCCCGCCACCTACGCCCTGGAGCCCATGGAGATGTGGAAGCGGGTAAAGGGACGCCAGCACCTCAAGGGCGTGCGCCTGGCGGTGCTGCAGCAGCTGGCCGCCTGGCGCGAGGAGGAGGCGCTGGCCCGGAACCTCCCGCGGCGCTGGGTCCTCAAGGACGAGCTGCTGCTGGAGCTGGCGCGGCGCTGCCCGCAGAACCGGCAGGAGCTCTCCCGCGTGCGGGGCGTCGACGCCTCCCTGGTGCACAGCAGCGGCGAAGCGCTGCTCGAACGCATCCGCCTGGCACGGGAGTTGCCGAAGGAGGCCTGGCCGCGGGAAAAGCCGCGTCCACCGAAGGCCAGCGTGGCGGAAGAGGCTACCCTGGACATCCTCGGCGGCGCCCTGCGACTGATCGCCGAAGCGTCGGGCCTCTCACCCCAGCTCATTGCCAGCCGCAAGGACCTGGCGGCGCTGCTGCGCGAGGACCCCGACGCCCGGCTGATGCAGGGCTGGCGCCGCAGGCTGGCGGGGGAACCGCTCCGGGCGCTGCTGCGCGGGGAACGCCGCATCGCCCTGAACTACGGCATCGCCACCCTGGAGCCCGGACC
>JALWGP010000348.1 GCA_027038775.1 Sedimenticola sp.
AACAGGCGGCTGAGCCGCAGGAGGCCTGTGCATGAACAGCGTACAGCTTCCCGCCATCGAGGTGACAGAAGCGGAAACAGGCAACCTGCTGCCGCTGCTGCACGAGATCCGCCATGCCCTGGAGCGACTTCTCGACACCGGCGAGGAGACCGTCATCGACCTGCGGGCGCTGCCAATGGCCCCCGGCGAAGAGCAGCGCCTGGAACAGGCGCTGGGCAAGGGCGAGGTGGAGGCGGTGCTGGATGCCCTGGGCCGGAGCGTCATCCGCGAGACCCGCTACAGCGGCGTCTGGCTGGTCACCCACCAGGATGAGGGAGGAGAGGTGCTGGGCAGGACCATCGAGGTGACCCGGGTTCCCGCCCTCGTCCCCTCCCAGCCCGAAGAGATGGACCATTCCCTGCTGGAGCTGGAAGCACGGCTCCACACCGCCACCCCGGGAGGAAGCGCGCCATGAAGAAGGATGCACCGCTGATCGAACTGCTGCGGGAATACGGGGTGAGCCGCCGCGGCTTCCTCAAGTTCTGTTCCATCACCGCCTCGCTCATGGCCCTGCCGCCCACCATGGCGCCGGCCATCGCCAGGGCGCTGGAGCAGGCCCGCCGCCCCTCGGTGATCTGGCTCTCCTTCCAGGAGTGCACCGGCTGCACCGAGTCGCTCACCCGCTCCCACTCGCCCACGGTGGAGGGGCTCATTCTCGATGTGGTCTCCCTCGACTACCACCATACCCTGCAGGCCGCCTCGGGCACTGCTGCCGAAGAGGCGCGGGAGATCGCCATGAAGGAGAACTGGGGCAAGTACCTGTTGGTGGTGGACGGTTCCATCCCCCTGGGCAATCCGGGCTTCTCCACCATCGCGGGGATCCCCAACGTGGAGATGCTCAAGGAGGTGGCCGAGGGCGCGGCGGCCATCATCGCCGTGGGCACCTGCGCCGCCTACGGCGGCCTGCCCCACGCGGCACCCAACCCCACCGGCGCCGTCCCGGTAGCGGAGATCGTGAAGGAGAAGCCGGTGGTCAACGTGCCCGGCTGTCCGCCCATCCCGGTGGTGATCACCGGCGTGCTGGCCCACTTCCTCACTTTCGGCCGCCTGCCGGAACTCGACGGGCTGGGCCGCCCCCTCGCCTTTTACGGCAACTCCATCCATGACCGCTGCTACCGGCGGCCCTTCTACGAGCGCGGGCAGTTCGCCGAGACCTTCGACGACGAGGGCGCGCGCAAGGGATGGTGCCTCTTCCGGCTGGGCTGCAAGGGACCCATCACCCGCAACGCCTGCGCCACCACCAAGTGGAACAACGGCACCAGCTTTCCCATCGAGTCGGGACACGGCTGCCTGGGCTGTTCCGAACCCGACTTCTGGGACATGGGCGGTTTCTACAACGCCGTCTCCGAGCCCGCCATGGAGAGCGGAACCGCCGTGGCCTGGGGACTGGCGGGCGGCGCCCTCGCCGGGGCCGCCGCGGGCCTGCTGAACCGGAGGGAGCGGAAGGCAGCCCGCGCATCACACCAGCGGGTGACAGTGGACGATCTGAAGAGGGAGGAGTGAAGATGGATGCCGCGGAACTGCTGCTCTGGGCGAGGGGCCCCGGCCTGCTGCTGGCCGTGGGGATCTTCCTCTTCGGCATGCTCCTGAAACTGGCGGAGATCCTGCTGCTGGGGCGCGAGCGGAACCTCGCTCCGGTGCGCGCAAGCGGTGTCGGCGCCGGCTTTCGCACCGTCTTCCGCCGCTCCTTCTCCATGGACAGGAGCAGCCTCAAGACCTCGCTCTTCGTCCACCTGGCGGGTTACGCCTTCCACCTCGGCCTGCTGGCGGCGATCTTCCTCTATACGCCCCACGTTCAGCTGTTCGGGGCGCTCACCGGCCTCACCTGGCCGGCCCTGCCCTCGCCGGTGGTGGACCTGCTCACGGTGATCGCCCTGGTCTCGCTCATGGCGCTGCTGTGGCACCGCCTCACCACGCCGGTGCTGCGGCTCATCTCCACCGGCCAGGACTATCTCGCCTGGGCGCTCAGTTTCTTTCCCCTTCTCACCGGATACATGGCCTACCACCACCTCTGGTTCGACTACGACTGGCTGCTGGCGATCCACATCCTCAGCGCCGAACTGCTGCTGGTGTTCTTCCCCTTCACCAAGCTGAGCCACGCGGTGACCCTCTTCATGGCGCGCTGGTACAACGGCATGATGGCGGGGCAGCGGGGGGTGCAGTCGTGAGCGGGGCCAGCCTGGAGCGCGGGCTGCAGGCCCTGCGTGAGCAGATGGATACGCCGGTGGCCGCCTTCTTCAGCAGCTGTGTCCACTGCGGGCTGTGCGCTGAGGCCTGCCTCTTCTACACCGAGACCGGGGATCCCCGCTACACCCCCATCCACAAGCTGGAACCCATGCGGCGGCTGTGGGAGCAGGAGTACACCCTCCCCGGCCGCCTGAAGAAGGCACTGGGCCTGGCCAGGCCGGTGACCGACGAGGAGCTCGAGGCGTGGCGTCCCCTGGTCTACGACGCCTGCACCCTCTGCGGGCGCTGCAGCCTCGTCTGCCCCGTGGGCAACGACCTCGTCTACATGATCCGCAAGTTCCGCGAAGGCATGGCCGCCGCCGGCCACGCCCCCGAGGGGCTCATCGGCGCCACCACCCGTGCGGTGAAGACCGGGAGTCCCATGGGGGTCACCCTCAAGGCACTGCAGGCCCAGGCGCGGCACGTGGAACAGGAGACCGGCCTGGAGATCCCCTTCGACCGGGAAGGCGCCGAATACCTGGTGCTCATGTCCTCCATGGAGGTGATCAACTATCCCGAGTACCTGGCGGCCATCACCCGGATCTTCCACCGCGCCGGGAAGAGCTGGACCATTTCATCGGAAGCCTTCGAAGCCACCAACTCCGGCATCCAGATCGGGGTCTCCGACATCGCCGCCGAACTGGTACAGCGCGTGGTGGACGCCGCGGAAAAGCTGAAGGTGAAGACGGTGGTCAGTCCCGAGTGCGGCCACGCCTACATGGCATTGCGCTGGGAGGGTCCCAACCTCGTCGGCCGCTCCTTCGGGTTTGAGGTGAAGCACATCCTCGAAGTGCTGGACGAGCTCCGCCGCGAGGGATGCCTGCCGCTGGAGGGGCAGGAGACGGTGCGCATGACCTTCCACGATCCGTGCCAGCTGGTGCGCCGGGGCGGTGTGGTCGAACCGCCACGCAACCTGCTGCGCACGGTGGCGGCGGAGTTCGTGGAGATGAACGACCACGGCACCACGAACTGGTGCTGTGGCGCCGGCGGCGGCGTGAGCGCCAACGAGGAGGCCGACGAGCTGCGCCTGAAGGCGTTCCACCGCAAGAAGCGGCAGCTCGAGGAGATCGGCGCGGAGGCGCTGGTCACCGCTTGCGCCAACTGCAGGATCCAGCTCGAGGAGGGGCTCGAGGCGAACGAGATGGAGATCCCGGTAATCGGGCTCACCGAGCTGCTCGCCGACCACCTGGCTGCCGCAGAGCAGGAGAGCGGAGAATCGTCATGACCTCCATCACCGACAACGAAACGTTCAGGGCCGCCATCCAGGCCCTCCCCTGCGAGGCGCAGCACCGGCTGGCCGCCCTCTTCACCCGCCGCGTGCTGCCGCTCACCGGCGACGAGCGCATCGCCCGCGTGGTGGAGACGGCGCTGAAGGAGGACGCCACACCCGAGGAGCTGGAAGCCGCCCACCGGATGGCGCGGGCGGCCATCGTCGATTCCCACTGCCGCTGCGGTTCCGAGTGCGACTGGCGCGAACAGGCCGCCTACTTCGTGGCGCGGGCGGCGGCAGCGGCGGTGGCGCCGGAAAAGATGTGCCTGTCCGAGGGTTCCGCCTGGCAGGCGGCACTCAACGCCCGCATGGCCCGCACCTGCGCCGCCATCGACGACGGCGAGGTGAGCCCGGAGGAGGAGAGCCGGGAGCAGTTCCGCATCGCCAGTGAATTTCTCAACCGCTGAACGAGGCCAGCCATGTCCGAACGCATCGTCGTCGACCCCATCACCCGCATCGAAGGTCACCTGCGCATCGAGGCGCAGATGGAAGGGGACCGCATCGCCGGGGCCTGGAGCTCGGGCACCATGGTGCGGGGCATCGAGATCATCCTGCGCGGCCGCGACCCGCGTGACGCCTGGGCCTTCGCCCAGCGCATCTGCGGCGTCTGCACCCTGGTGCATGGCATCGCCTCGGTACGGGCGGTGGAGAACGCCCTGGACTACCGGGTGCCCCCCAACGCCCAGCTCATCCGCAACCTGATGATCGGCGCCCAGACCATCCACGACCACGTCATGCACTTCTACCACCTGCATGCCCTGGACTGGGTGGACGTGGTCTCCGCGCTGAAAGCCGATCCCAGGGCCACTTCCAGGCTGGCCCAGTCGCTCGGCAGCTGGCCGAAGTCCTCGCCGGGCTACTTCGCCGACATGAAGAAAAAGCTGCAGGCCTTCGTCGATTCCGGCCAGCTGGGCATCTTCGCCAACGCCTACTGGGGCCACCCGGCCTACAAGCTTCCGCCCGAGGCCAACCTGATGGCGGTCTGCCACTACCTGGAGGCGCTGGCCTGGCAGCGCGACGTGGCGCGGCTGCACACCATCTTCGGCGGCAAGAATCCCCACCCCAACTTCCTGGTGGGCGGCGTGCCCTGCCCCATCGACCTGGAGTCCGACTCGGCCCTCAACGCCGAGCGGCTGGCCCAGGTGCAGGAGATCATCCGCCAGATGCAGGTCTTCGTGGACCAGGTCTACCTGCCCGACACCCTGGCCATCGCCGGTTTCTACAAGGAGTGGGGCGAGCGAGGCGAGGGGCTGGGCAACTTCCTCTGCATGGGCGACCTGCCCGAGAAGGGCATGGACGATCCGGCCAGCTTCCTCTTCCCGCCCGGCGCCATCCTCGGCCGCAACCTGGAGGAGGTGCACGAGGTGGACCTGACCGATCCCGCCCAGGTGCAGGAGTTCGTGGGCCACTCCTGGTACGACTATTCCGCGGGCAAGGAGGCGGGGCTCCATCCCTGGGAGGGCGAGACCAACCTGGACTACACCGGCCCGGAACCGCCCTACGAGCACCTGGACGTGGAGCACGCCTACTCCTGGCTCAAGTCGCCGCGCTGGAAGGGCCATGCCATGGAGGTGGGGCCGCTGGCGCGCATGCTGCTGCTCTACGCCAGGAGACACGAGCAGGCCAGGGAGCTGGTGAACTACACGCTCAAGACCCTGGACCTGCCGGTACGCGCCCTCTTCTCCACCCTGGGGCGCACCGCCGCCCGCACCCTGGAGACCAAGATCGTGGCCGACCAGATGCAGGTCTGGTACGACAACCTCGTCGCCAACATCCGTGCCGGCGACACCGACACCTTCAACGAGGCCTCCTGGGAGCCTTCCACCTGGCCGAAAGAGGCGCGCGGCGTGGGCTTCATGGAGGCGCCGCGGGGCGCCCTGGCCCACTGGGTGGTCATCCGGGACGGAAAGATCGACAATTACCAGGCGGTGGTGCCCAGCACCTGGAACGCCGGCCCGCGGGATCCCTCCGGCCAGCCGGGGGCCTACGAGGCGGCGTTGCAGGACAACCACCGGCTGCACGATCCAAAACAGCCGGTGGAGATCCTGCGCACCATCCACAGCTTCGATCCCTGCATCGCCTGCGCGGTGCACGTCACCGATCCCGATGGCGAAGAGCTCATACAGGTGAAAGTACGATGATGAAACGACTCCTGCTGCTTCCGGCGCTGCTCGCCGCTCCCGCGGTCCAGGCCCATCCGGGACTCCACGTGATGGGATTCTGGGAAAACCTGGCCCACCACCTCACGGAGCCGGATCACCTGGCCCTGCTCGCTGCCGTGGTGGCAGGCGGGACACTGCTGTGGCGCCGCAGCAGGCGCCGGTCGCGCTGACCCCCTTCGCTCCGTGACGGAACCGCTTCGCAGCGTGACCGCCGTCATCCTGGCCGGCGGCCGGGGGCGGCGCATGGGCGGTGCCGACAAGGGGCTGCTGGAGTGGCGGGGACGCCCCCTTGTGGCCCATCTCGTGGAGGCAGTCGCGCCCCAGGTGGAGCAGTTGCTGATCAATGCCAACCGCAACCGGGCCGACTACGAAAGATTCGGTCTTCCCGTGGTGGCCGACTCCCTGGAGGGGTTCCAGGGCCCCCTGGCGGGCATCCTCGCCGCCATGGAAATTACCGAAACCCCCTTTCTTCTGACCCTTCCCTGCGATGTGCCCCGCGTGCCGGACGACTTGGTTCAACGGTTGTACGAGGCACTGGAATCTTCCGATGCCGAGGTGGCCGTAGCCCACGATGGAAGCCGGCTGCAGCCGGCCCACGCCCTGCTGCGCACCTCCCTGAAACCGGTGCTGGAACGGGACCTGGCCGCGGGAGAACGCCGTCTCACCGGCTGGTTGCAGGGGCGGAAGATGGTGACGGTGGACTTCTCGGACCACCCCGGCGCTTTCATCAACCTTAACCGGCCGGAGGACCGGGCGGCGCTGGAATCCGTCAGAGACGGGCAATGATGCGCCGCACGGATTCGATGGAGCGGTCGAGTACCTGCTTGATCTCTTCCATGGAGATCACCTCCCCGCCGATGCCGGCCGCCCAGTTGACCACCAGCGTGAGGTGGGCGAAGCACAGATCCAGCTCCCGCGCCAGGGCTGCCTCCGGCATGCCGGTCATGCCCACCAGGTCGCAGCCGTCACGCTTCATGCGCTCGATCTCGGCGGCGGACTCCAGCCTCGGCCCCTGGGTGGCGCCGTAGGTGCCGCCGTCCACCACCTCGATGCCCGCCCTGCGCCCGGCCTCGAGCAGCTCCTCGCGCAGCGTCCGGCAGTAGGGCTCGGTGAAGTCCACGTGCTTCACCGGCGCCACGCCACTCTCGACGTAGGTGTGCTCACGCCCCCAGGTGTAGTCGATGATCTGGTCGGGTACGCAGAGGGTCTCGGGCCCCAGGGTGATGCCGCCCACGGAGGCGACGCTGACGATCCTGCGCACGCCCACCGAGTGGAGTGCCCAGAGGTTGGCGCGGTAGTTGACCAGGTGCGGCGGGATGGTGTGCGCCGCGCCGTGGCGCGGCAGGAAGACGATGGGCAGGCGGTCGAAGGTGCCGAAGGTGAGCGGTGCCGAGGGCTCCCCGTAGGGGGTCACCACGATCTGCTGCCGTTCCACCTCGAGGGCGTCGAGGCGACTCAGGCCGCTGCCGCCCAGGATGGCGATGCGATCACTCATGAAGGTCCTCCTCGCGGATGGCGCGGATCGCGCCCAGGTTGCGCCCCCACCCCTTGTAGTCCATGCCGCAGCCGAAGAGGTAGCGGTCGGGCGCCTCCAGCCCCACGAAATCGGCACGCATGCCGCAACCGCGGCCGTGTCTCTTCTCCACCAGCACGGCGCTCAACACCTCGCGCGCGCCGGCCTCGCGGCACCACTGGACGATGGCC
>JALWGP010000349.1 GCA_027038775.1 Sedimenticola sp.
GTGCGGCGTCTGGTGAAGCCGCACCAGGGCCAGCCAGGCGCCGGCCAGAAACAGCAGGCCGGTGATCAGCCGCAGCCACCCCGTCCCCTGGAGCGGATGGGGCACCACCCGCCCGGAGAGAAAGACCACCAGGGCCAGCGCCCACCACAACGCCAAGGCCTGGATCAACGGCCGCGCGACCGCAGGAAACAGCCACAGGGCGCCCAGGATGGCCAGCCAGGCCACGGTAACGACTCCGCCCATGTGCACCACGAACTGGTTGAAATTGATGTCGGCCGCCGAGCCGATCATCATGTTGGGCGGGTCTCCCACCAGGGTGGCCACCCCGCCGGTGTCGGAGAGAAGCGCTGCTGCCAGCAGGTAGGGGATGGGGCTGGTCTTCAAAGCCTGGGCGATCATGACGATGAGAGGGCCGAAGATCACCACCGTGGTCACGTTGTCCAATAGCAAGGAGATGACGGTGACCGCCGTGCCCAGCAGGGCCAGCAGCAGGAACTGGCGCCCCTTGCTCATGTCGGCGATCTGGTAGGCGATGGCCTGGAAACCGCCGGTGGGGATCATGATGGCCACGATGGTCATCATGGCGCCGAGGAGGAAGACCACGTTCCAGTCGATGGCCTCCAGCGCCATTTCGGGATTGTAGAAACCCATGATCTGTCCCACGATCACCATCGATGCGGCGCCCATCATGGCGAACTTGGTGCGGTGGAAGCCGTGCACCCCCTCGGTGAAGATGCCGATGAAGGTGAGTACCAGGATGATGCCGGAAGCGGCCATCTGGCTGTTCCAGACCAGGGGCGTGGTGATCGTTTCCATGGGACTTTGATTCTGGTTGCTTTTACAGGTTGTGATCGACATGGCATGGCCTGTCACTTGGCAGGGCGCCGAGTGACAGGCCGGCCGGCAAGCGGGTGGCCGGGGCCGTCAGCCCCGCTCTTCCATCATCCGGTCGATGATGGGACCCAGTATGATCTCCATGGCGTAACCCATCTTGCCGCCGGGCACCACGATGGTGTTGCGCCGCGACATGAAGGAGTTGGGGATCATGTTCAGCAGGTAGGGGAAGTCGATGTCGAACTTCTCCGGGTTGGCGAAGCGGATCACCACGAAGCTCTCGTCGGGGGTGGGGATGTCCCGCGCGATGAAGGGGTTGGAGGTGTCCACCGTGGCCACCCGCTGGAAGTTGATGTCGGTGCGGGAGAACTGGGGCGTGATGTGCTTGATGTAGTCGGGCATGCGCCGCAGGATGGTGTCCACGATGGCCTCGGCCGAGTAGCCCCGCTCCTTGCTGTCGCGGTGGATCTTCTGGATCCACTCCAGGTTGACGATGGGCACCACGCCCACGCCCAGGTCCACGTGCTGGGCCACGTTGTTCTCCTCGGTGACCACCATGCCGTGCAGCCCCTCGTAGAAGAGCAGGTCGGTGCCTTCGGGGATGTCCTCCCAGGGGGTGAACTCGCCCGGCTTCTTGTCGGTGCCCAGGCGCGCGTTGTGCTCGTCGGCCTCCTCCTGGCTGTGGAGGTAGTAGCGCTTCTGGCCGGTGCCCGTCTCGCCGTAGGTGCGGAACAGCTCCTCCAGCTTGTCGAAGCGGTTGGCCTCGGGCCCGAAGTGGCTGAGTCCCTCCTCGGCCATCTTCACCTTCATCTCGGCACGGTCGTAGCGGTGGAAGCTGTCGCCCTCGATGATGGCCGCCTTGATGCCCTCGCGCAGGAAGATGTGCTCGAAGGCGCGCTTGACGGTGGTGGTGCCGGCACCGGAGGAGCCGGTGACGACGACGACGGGGTGCTTCTTGGACATGGATTACCTCCCGGGATTTTCTTCTCGAAACGGATAGATCAACAGTGAAGCCGCCTGCCCGGGGAAGGAAGGCGGCTTGACTGTCGACCCATCCGCGAAACTATACCACAACCCCTCAAGGGGAAGGTTGTGGGGGAGGTCAGCTGCCGAACATGGTGCTGTTGAGCCACATGTGGACCAGGATGCTGGCGGCGTACCCCAGGGCGATGACCGGCGTCCACTTGAGGTGGCCGAAAAATGTGTAGTGGCCCCTCGCCTGTCCCATGAGTGCCACGCCGGCGGCCGAGCCCACCGAGAGCAGCGAACCGCCCACGCCGGCGGTGAGGGTCACCAGCAACCACTGGCCCAGGGACATGTCGGGCATCATGGTGAGCACCGCGAACACCACGGGAATGTTGTCCACGATGGCGGAGAGAAGCCCCACCATGACGTTGGCGGTGGTGGCGCCCCACTCCACGTACATCACTTCCGAAGCGAGCGCCAGGTAGCCGATAAAGCCGAGCCCGCCCACGCACAGTACCACGCCGTAGAAGAAAAGCAGGGTGTCCCATTCCGCGTGGGCCACGCTGCGGAAGATGTCGAAGGCCACGGGGTCGCCCATCAGGCCGGCATCCTCCACCGCCTGCTTCATTTCCGCGCGGCGGGCGGTTCGCTTGAGATAGAAGGCGAAGAACTGGAGGTAGGCCAAGCCGGTGAGCATGCCGATCACCGGGGGCAGCATCAGGAAGTTGTGGAAGGCCACCGCCGTGGCAATGGTGAGCAGGAAGAGCGCGATGATGCGTCGCGCGCCGCGCCGCAACTGGACCGATTCCACTACCGGATCGGGCTGCTCGGCAGGGATCCGGGTGGCCATGATGACGGCCGGCACCAGCCAGTTGACCAGGGAGGGAATGAAGAGGTGGAAGAAGGACCAGAAGTCCACCGGCCCCATGGCGGTCTCGATCTCTTTCTGCCATACCATCAGGGTGGTGATGTCGCCAAACGGGCTGAAGGCACCGCCGGCGTTGGCCGCCACCACGATGTTGATACAGGCCAGCAGCACGAAACGGTGGTTGTCGCCGCCAACGGCCAGCACCACGGCGCACATCAGCAAGGCCGTGGTGAGGTTGTCGGCGATGGGTGAGATGAAGAAGGCCAGCAGGCCGGTGATCCAGAACAGGCTGCGAAAGCCGAAGCCCTTGCGTACCAGCCAGGTCCGCAGGGCCTCGAACACCCGGCGTTCATCCATGGCGTTGATGTAGGTCATCGCCACCAGCAGGAACAGCAGCAGCTCGGCATACTCCAGCAGGTTGTGGCGAACCGCTTCCTCCGCCTCCTTGCCCAGGCCGTGGCTCTGGTAGATCCAGGCGATCACGGCCCAGATGAGGCCCGCAGCCAGAACCACCGGCTTGGATTTGCGCAGGTGGGTGAACTCTTCCGCCATCACCAGCAGGTAGGCAAGGGCGAAGATGGCCAGTGAGAGATAACCGGCCCAGTGATGGGTCAGATCCAAGCCGCTGGATTCACTGGCCAGCACGGTGCTGGGCAGCAGCAACGCCGCCAGGGCAAGTGGTGGTACGCGCATGGTTTCCCTCCTTGTGGGTTTCCCCCTGCTATCGACCATTGGTTTCATTTCTTCAGCCGGCGTCCCGGACTACCAGCGGATCAGCGTGGTGTATTCCACCGTGGCTTGTCCGTTGGGTGGCACCGTGATCACCCATTGCACCCGGTGGGCATCCAGCTTCTCGTGAGACTGGGTCTCCTGGGTGATCTTCCAATCGCCGGGCATGGATTCCCGCACCTCCACCTGGATCGGCCCCTTCCCGGCGTTCTGCAGTTCGATGCGGTAACTCTCTTTCACCGCACTCTTGTAAGGGGGCAGTGGATGCTGCTTCACGTGGGCGGTCTGCACCCGGCGGGCGGTGACGTCGAAAGCGTTGCCGAGCTTCAGTTGCACCTGTTCACCCTTGGGCGTGTGGTCAATGCGATCCTCGCCGATGAACTGCAGTCCTCCCCTGCTATCTGCCTTGTAGATGCGCATCACGCCGGCCGGCAGTGGCAGGCCGAGATGGGCGTTGCTGCGGTTGTCGAAGGTGAGGTAGACGCCTACCGGCAGCTTCCGGCCGTGATCGTCCCGGCTTCCGTACCCAAAGCCGTCTCCGTTCACCCGGTAGTGTTTCCGTACCGGGACGCCGGAAGCGTTGAGCAGCGCCACCTGCTTGGTCTGGCGGTTGAGCAGGGTGGTCTTGCGCGGCAGGGTGTACAAGTGATAGTCGAAAAGCGACTCTTCTTGGACCTGGTCGGCCACCGCCGCCATCATCTTGAGGCGGGCTTCGGGCCGGGTCCGGCTGCGTATCCGGTGCACCTCGCCCGCCACCAGCTGCAGCCGGGCATCCCGGTAGTCGGCCTCCGAGGTGTTGGTGAGGGTCACCCAGCCGGCCAGCTCCATTTTCCTCTCCTCCCGGTCGAGGTGCGCCACGTAATCGGCCTTCCAACCCAGGCCGCCGCTGAGATAGCTCAGCTCCAGCGTGCGCGGACCAGCGATCTCGTTCTCCAGCCGGGTCACCAGGGTGGGCTGGTTTCGCAGGTTGGGCGGCAGGCCGTCGAAAATATAACGGCCGCCCGGGTTGGTCTCGATGCGGTCGCCGATGCGCACCACCAGCCCGTCCTGGGTGCTCAGCACTTTCGCCTGGACCGTCTGCTCTTCGCCGGTGGCGGGATTGGTGCGCCGGATGCGGATCTCGCGGCCGAGGTACTTCTCCAGCAGCTTGGCCGGGGTGAGCAGGTCGTAGTTGAAGTTCTGCTCCAGCACCTCGAGGCCGCCCCTGCCATCGCCGCCCTGCAGGAGCACGGTCTCCGCCTGCATCCGTCCGCTCACGCCGCGGATGGCCAGGTCCACCACGCCGGCGGGCAGCTCCACCTCCCGCCGCTCGCGGACCAGGGCGAGGTCCTTGTTGTAGATGGTGAGGGAGAGGCCGGTCCGGTCCGAGGCCTCGCTGATCCGCTCGCCCGCGCCGACCATGGCGGGGAGCAGCAGGGCCGCGGAGAGAAGAAGTGCCAGTCGGGGGGTCATCGGTGCCTCCTTGTGCTTCAGGGCAGCGCCTTGCCTGGGTTGAGAATGCCGGCGGGGTCGAACTGCTGCTTGATGGCGCGCATCAGCTCCAGGGTGGGTGCGTCGATCTCCCGATCCACGAATTGCCGCTTCACCAGGCCGATGCCGTGTTCGCCCGAGAGGGTGCCGCCCAGCTCGAGCACCAGGTCGAAGAGTTCGTCCAGGCAGCGGTCGGCCGCTTCCCGCTGGGCGGGATCCCCGGGGTCGATGAGCAGGTTGACATGGATGTTGCCGTTGCCGGCGTGGCCGAAGTTGACGATGGCGATACCGTGGCGCCGGCCCATCTCCTCCAGCCCGCCGATGAGGTCGGGGATGCGGGAGACCGGCACCACCACGTCCTCGTTGATCTTTTTCGGCGCCACGTTGCGCAGGGCCGGGGAGAGGGCCTTGCGGGTGCGCCAGAGTCGTTCCACCTGCGCCCGGTCCGAGGCGGCGCTCACCTCCAGGCAGCCTTCCACCGAGGCGGCGCCGGTGACGGTTTCCACTGCGGCCTCCAGCGCCGGCCGGCTCTCCTCCAGCTCGATCATGAGCAGGGCGCCCGCCGCCTGCGGCAGGCCGGGATCGGCGAAGTCGCGCACCATGCGCAGGGCGTTGCCGTCCATGAACTCCAGCGCCGAGGGGGTGACCGGAAGGGCCATGATGGCGGAGACCGCCCGCGCGGCGGCATGCACGTCCCGGTAGAGGGCCTGCAGCGTGGCGCGCGCCCCGGGCAGCGGGACGAGGCGGAGCGTGGCCTCGGTGATCACCGCCAGGGTGCCCTCGGAGCCGATGATCAGCCGGGTGAGGTCGTAGCCCACCACCCCCTTGGTGGTGCGCACGCCGGTGTGCAGCACTCGGCCTTCGCCGGTGACCGCCACCAGCCCCAGGGTGTTCTCGCGGCAGGTGCCGTACTTCACCGCGCGGGGACCGGCGGCGTTGCAGGCCAGGTTTCCGCCCACGGTGCAGACAGCGGCGCTGGTGGGGTCGGGCGGCCAGAAGAAGCCCAGTTCCCCCGCCGCCTGCTGCAGCTCCAGGTTGCTCACGCCCGGCTCCACCCGCGCCAGGCGGTTGGCCGGGTCCAGTTCCAGGATGCGGTTCATCCGTTCGAAGGAGACCACGATGCCCCCGGCCACGGGCACGGCGGCGCCGGCAGTGCCGGTACCCCGCCCGCGGCAGGTGAGCGGCAGCCCCGCCTCGCTGCACAGTGCGGCCAGTTCGGCCACCTGCTCCGTGGAACGGGGAAAGGCCACGGCGAGGGGAGAGGCCCGACGCTGGCTGTTGTCGTAGCCGTAGGCGAGCAGGGCCGCGGGCTCCAGGATCAGGTCGTCTCCGGCAAAGAGCCGGGCGAGCCGTTTCTGCCAGCGGCTGGAGAGGGTGGCGTCAGGCATCCGTTCCCAGCAGCAGGTTGTCCACCAGGTCGCAGATGCAGTGGATGCAGAGCAGGTGGACCTCCTGGACGCGGGCGGTGGAGTCGCTGTCGGCGCGCAGCTCGATGTCCTCCTCGTGCAGCAGGCCGGCGATGCGGCCGCCGTCGCGGCCGGTGAGGGCGATCACCTTCATCTGCTGCTCCTTGGCGGTCTCCACGGCGCGCACCACGTTGAGCGAGTCGCCGCTGGTGCTGATGGCCAGCAGCACGTCGCCCGGGTGCCCGAGGGCCGCGATCTGCTTGGCGAAGACCTCGCTGTAGGCGTAGTCGTTGGCGATGGAGGTGAGGGTGGAGCTGTCGGTGGTGAGGGCGAAGGCAGGCAGGCCCGGGCGTTCCCGCTCGAAGCGGTTGAGCATCTCGGAGGAGAAGTGCTGGGCGTCGGCGGCGGAGCCGCCGTTGCCGCAGCTCATCACCTTGCCGCCGGCCAGCAGGCTCTCCACCACCAGGCTGGCAGCGGTCACCAGCGGCTGCTGGAGCCGGGGCAGGCAGCGGCGCTTGGTTTCGATGCTCTCCTCGAAGAGCAGTTGGACACGGGCTTCCAGGTTCAAGAGGGGGCTTCGCTCAAAAGGCGTTTCTGATCCAGTCTATCCGGTTGTCGGCGTCGACACCAATTATATCGAAGCGGCAGGGCGGCACGCGGGAGAGCCTCTGCAGGTAGTGGCTGGCTGCCCGCTGCAGCCGCCGCTGCTTGGCCGGGGTCACCGACTCGGCCGCCGAGCCAAAGCCGCGGTGGCTGCGGTAACGAACCTCGACGAAGACCAGGGACTCCCCGTCCCTCATGACCAGGTCGATCTCGCCCGCCTTGCAGCGGTAGTTGCGGGCCACCAGCGCCATGCCCTGTGACCGCAGCCAGGCCAGCGCCCGCGCCTCCGCCGCCTCACCGCTGCGCAGGTGGCGTGGTTTCTCCTGCTTCATCTTCCGGGAGGGCTTCGCTTTCGCTTTCCAGGGGGCTCCAATTGGTGGGGCCGATGCTCTCCGGCGGTGGAGTGGGGCCCAGCACGCGCACGGGCGTGCCGAGGACGACCCAGGTGAGGCGGCGTCGCACCTGGTGGCGGGCATCGAGGGAGAGCTCCCCGGTGGCCCCCTGCAGGG
>JALWGP010000350.1 GCA_027038775.1 Sedimenticola sp.
ATAAAATCAATTAGTTGGATATTCGTCGGAGGTTGACAGCGCAAGGCCCGCTGCAATAGACTTAGGCGCTGTTCTGACGGATCCGAACCAGGGTTCAAGGTATCGAAGAAGGGGGCGGCACGGCGTGCTGGAAAACTATCTTCCCATCCTGATCTTCATTCTCGTCGGTCTGGCCGTGGGGGTCGCCTTCCTCGTCATCGGCTTCGTGCTCTCGCCGCACAAGCCGGATGCGGAGAAGGGCTCCCCCTACGAGTGCGGCTTCGAGGCCTTCGAGGACGCGCGCATGAAGTTCGATGTGCGCTTCTACCTGGTGGCCATCCTTTTCATCCTCTTCGACCTGGAGATCGCCTTCTTCTTCCCCTGGGCCGTGGTGCTCGACCAGGTGGGCCCCGTGGGTTTTTGGGCGATGATGGTCTTCCTGGGGATCCTGGTCATCGGCTTCATCTACGAGTGGAAGAAGGGGGCGCTGGAATGGGAATAGAGGGCGTACTCGAAGAGGGGTTCGTCACCACCTCGCTGGACACCGTCATCAACTGGGCGCGCACCGGCTCCCTCTGGCCCATGACCTTCGGCCTGGCCTGCTGCGCGGTGGAGATGATGCACGCCGGCGCCTCGCGCTACGACCTGGACCGCTTCGGCATCATCTTCCGGCCCAGTCCACGCCAGTCCGACGTGATGATCGTGGCCGGCACCCTGGTGAACAAGATGGCGCCGGCCCTGCGCAAGGTGTACGACCAGATGCCCGAGCCGCGCTGGGTCATCTCCATGGGCTCCTGCGCCAACGGCGGCGGCTACTACCACTACTCCTATTCCGTGGTGCGCGGCTGCGACCGCGTGGTGCCGGTGGACGTCTACGTGCCGGGCTGCCCGCCCACCGCCGAGGCGCTGCTCTACGGCATCATCCAGTTGCAGAAGAAGATCCGGCGTGAGAGCACCATCGCCCGCACCGGCAGCGAGGCGGCGGCATGAGCCTGGAAGACCGTCTCGACGACCTCGAGGAGCTGATCGAAGAGCACATCCTCGACGAGCTGTGCGAGGAGTGCGCCATGGTGCGCGAGCGGGGCGAGATCACCCTCACCGTGCCCTGCGACCGGCTGCTGGAGATCATGACCCTGCTGCGTCGCAAGGCGGCCCTGGGCTTCGACCAGTGCATCGACGTCTGCGGCGTGGACTACTCCGCCTGGAAGCGCAGCGAGTGGGAGGTGGAGAGCGCCCCCAACACCGGCTTCAGTCGCGGCGCCGATCGGGACGAGCCCCTGCGGCCGCAGCCTGAGAGCCGCTTCGCCGTGGTCTACCACCTGCTCTCCATCACCAACAACTGGCGCCTGCGGGTCAAGACCTTCCTCGACGAGGAGTTCCCCGCCGTGGACTCGGTGGTGGGGCTGTGGAAGAGCGCCGACTGGTTCGAGCGCGAGGCCTTCGACCTCTTCGGCATCCTCTTCAAGGGCCATCCCGACCTGCGTCGCATCCTCACCGACTACGGCTTCGTCGGCCATCCCTTCCGCAAGGACTTCCCCCTCGTCGGCCAGGTGGAGATGCGCTACGACGAGGAGCTGGGCCGGGTGGTCTACGAGCCGGTGAGCATCGAGGCCAGGGTCAACGTCCCGCGGGTGGTGCGCGACGACTGCCGCTACACCGACGGCGTCAAGCCGGAACCGGAAGAGGAAGAGGCCGATGGCTGAGATCCGCAACTTCACCATCAACTTCGGCCCCCAGCACCCGGCCGCCCACGGGGTGCTGCGCCTGGTGCTGGAGATGGACGGCGAGGTGATCGAGCGCGCCGACCCCCACGTGGGCCTGCTCCACCGCGGTACCGAGAAGCTGGCCGAGTACAAGCCGTGGAACCAGTCCATCGGCTACATGGACCGCCTCGACTACGTCTCCATGATGTGCAACGAGCACGGCTACGTGGGGGCCATCGAGAAGCTGCTGGGCATCGAGCCGCCGCTCCGCGCCCAGTACATCCGGGTGATGTTCGACGAGATCACCCGCATCCTCAACCACCTGCTCTGGCTCGGCTCCCACGCCCTGGACGTGGGCGCCATGACCGTCTTCCTCTACGCCTTCCGCGAACGGGAGGACCTGATGGACTGCTACGAGGCGGTCTCGGGCGCGCGCATGCACGCCACCTACTACCGTCCCGGCGGCGTCTACCGCGACCTGCCGGACGAGATGACCCGCTACGAGAAGGAGCACCTGGGCAGCGAGAAGGAGCTGCTCTACCGCAACCGGGCGCGGGGCGGTTCGCTCCTCGACTTCATCGAGGACTTCACCGAGCGCTTCCCGAAGCTGGTGGACGAGTACGAGACCCTGCTCACCGACAACCGCATCTGGAAGCAGCGGCTGGTGGGCATCGGCGTGGTCTCGCCGGAACGGGCGCGCCA
>JALWGP010000351.1 GCA_027038775.1 Sedimenticola sp.
CCCCGTAGGAGCGGCGCCCCCGCCGCGAACCCGATCCGTAGGAGCGACGCCCCCGCCGCGAATTTCGGGTTCGGCCCGGGGGCGGGCCTCCCACGGGGGGCCGCGAACCCCCATCCGTGGGAGCGGCGCCCCCGCCGCGAATTTTTTGGATTCGGCCCGGGGGCGGGCCTCCTACAGAGGGGCCGCGAACCCGCCCGGTCCAACCATGGAAGACCAATGAAAAAGATCCTGCTGCTCGCCCTGCTGCTCACCGCCGGCCTCGCCTCCGCCGAGACCCGCTACGTCACCGATCAGCTCAAGATCACCATGCGCAGCGGCGAGAGCAACAAGCACCGCATCGTCAAGATGCTCCCCTCCGGCACCCCCGTCACCGTGCTCAGCGACAACAAGGCCACCGGCTACTCCAAGGTGCAGCTGGCCAACGGCAAGACCGGCTACGTGCTCACCCGCCAGCTGCTGAAGGAGCCGGTGGCACGCGACCGCCTGGCCGCCATGGAGAAGCGCATCAAGGAGCTGGAAGCCTCGCCCAACGAGCTGAGCAAGCGGCTGGCCGCCCTCTCGCGCGAGCACGACGACCTCAAGCGCAGGCACGCCGAGCTGCAGGCGGAGAAAGACCGCATCCAGAAGGAGCTCGACACGCTCAAGCGCACCGCCGCCAATGCCGTGCAGATCGCCCAGGAACGCAAGAAGCTGCGCAAACAGGTGGCCACCATGAGCCGCGAGCTGGCCGACCAGGAGCAGGAGATCCGCGAGCTCAAGAACAGCACCACCCAGCGCTGGTTCCTCATCGGCAGCGGCGTGCTCTTCGGCGGCATCCTGCTGGGGCTGGTGCTGCCCCACCTGCGGGTGCGGAGAAGGAAGGACTCCTGGGGCTCCCTGTAGGAGCGGCGCCCCCGCCGCGAACTCCCCCGTCCGTAGGAGCGGCGCCCACGCCGCGAACCCGTTCCGTAGTAGCGGCGCCCTCGCCGCGAATGGTTTTGAATTCGGCCCGAGGGCGGGCCTCCCACAGGGGGGGAGTGAAATTCGGCCCGGGGGCGGGCCTCCTACCGGGGTTTTGCGCGTCGTCCTGCAAACCGATAGACTACGCGGATCGCATCAAGGGACGATTTCGATGACACACCGGTCCAGGATCCGCCACACCCCCCTCCTCTGGCTCTCCCTGTTCCTTCTGCCTCCCCTTGCCGCCGCCGAGGAGGAAGAACCGGGCTTCCACTGGAACCTGGGGGTGGAGTACCAGCACGAGGACAACGTCTACCGCACCCTGGACCCGCTCGCCGAATCGGACAACATCTTTCTCGTCAAGCCGGAGCTAAGCTGGCTGGCCCTGCGCGGCAAGCACCGGTTCGGCCTGCGGTACATCGGGGAGTACGCCTGGTATTCCGACGTCACCGACCTCGACTACAACGACCACAACCTCATGGCCCAGGCCCGCCTGGAGCACAGCTACCGCCTCGCCAGCGAATTCACCCTGGGCTACCTCAAGGACCACGACGTGCCGGGCCAGACCGACGCCATCTCCCTCCCCCTCTTCGAGGTGAACAAGTGGTGGGACGGCTACGGAAAGGTGCGCGTCAGCTATGGGCGTGACGACAGCAAGGGCCAGCTGGTGGGCGAACTGGCCTACCACGAGCGCCGCTACACCAACAACTGGCAGGAGTTCCGCGACTACGACCTCACCCAGGCCACCGGCATCTTCTACTACCGCATCGCCCCCAAGACGCGCATGCTCTTCGAGGTGGACCTGCTGGACTACGACTACCGGAACCAGGACTTCTTCGGCCTGAAGCAGACCAATTTCACGTACCGCCTCCTGGCCGGTGTCACCTGGGAAGCCACCGCCAAGACCAGCGGCACCTTCAAGATCGGCTACCGCGACACCGACTACGACGACAGCCGCATGGCCGATCTGGACGGCCTGGCGCTCTCCCTCGACGGCACCTGGCTGCCCAACAGCTACACCCGGGTCACCTTCGGCGCCTCGCAAGACACCCAGCAGTCTGCGCAGCAGCTCTCCAATGGCTACGTGCGCCGCTACCTTCGCGCCGGCATCGATCACGGCATCACCGCGCGCACCGTCCTCAGCGTCAAGGCGCTCTACGGCAACGACACCTTCGACGGCCCCCTGGACCGCGAAGACGACCGCTGGTACCTGCGGCTGGGCGTCACCCACAGCCTGCGTCGCTGGCTCGACGTCACCGCCGAGTACCGTTACGAAGAACGCGATTCCAACATCGACCTCTACGACTACGACACCAGCATCTTCCTCGTCGGAGTCAGCACCCGGTTCGATTGACCGCCCCTCTGTAGGAGGCCCGTCCCCGGGCCGAATTTCAAACATTCGCGGCGGGGACGCCGCTCCTACGGGTGGGAGGGGCGCGTCCC
>JALWGP010000352.1 GCA_027038775.1 Sedimenticola sp.
GTCGTCGGCGTAGATGCGCAACCCCGTCACTTCGGGCAGGCTCAGCTCGGGAAGCTGCCCCAGGGTGACGCCGTCGGCGACCAGGGTGACGGTACGGGTCACCGGCTCACCGGCCTTCAGTTTCTCCGGCGGTGACGACCACCTCTCCTCCAGCCTGAGACTGCGGGCGGGAAGCCACCGCTTTCCGGTAAAGGAGCCGGGAACCGGCTTCACCTCGAGCAGCAGCGGCTTGCTCCGCACCACCTTGCGCACATAGTCCTGGCGCGAGAAGAAGTCGTCGAAGAAGGGATCACCGAAGGGGGAACGCTGGCGCGCACTCCGTTTCCCCGAGGGCACACGCAGGTCCAGCAGCAGCGGCTCCATCTCCAGCCTGCCGCTGGCCTGGGGAAAGAGGGCGTAGCGGCGCTCGATCACCTGCCAGCTCTGCCCGTCACGCAGCGACTGGTAGTGGCGGTCGTCGCCCAGCCTCTCCACCAGCACCTCACCACCGCGGAAGCGGGGCTCGGAGAGGGAGGCCTCACGCCACTGGATGCGGTGGAAGATGCGCACGGTGAGGAGCACCTGCTGCTGCAGGTACGGCGCTTCACTGTCCACCGAGACCTCCATGAAGATCTCTCCTTTCACGCCCGCATCCGGCGGCGGCTCGTTGACGGTCACGGTGAGGGGCGGACTGCGGTCCTTGCCGAAGGAGACCGGCGGAATGGTGAGCTTTCCCGCGCGCCTGGCCATGACGCTCACCAGGTACTGGTCGCGCCGCTCCATCTTGCCGTTGACGAAGGTGGTGCGCAGGGAGCGACTGGTGCCGAGCACCTGGAACTCCCTCTCGAGTACCGAGAAGTCGGGCTGCCCCTGCACCTCGCCCCGAACGGTGAAGGTGATCTGGAAACTCTCATCCAGGGAGACGGGATCGCGGTCCACCGAGACCTCCACGGAGGCCGCCCACGCCACCCCGGCCAGCAGCCAGAGCGGCAGCAGCCACAGGAGACGGAGTATCCATTCACCAGGGATTCTGATCGGGTGCCTCATGGTCCTGCCTCTGGTAGTAGTAGCGGAACTTGCGCCGCAACAGTTCGCCCGGGTCGTCGGGAATGCGCCTGAGCCACTGGTCCCGCGCCAGGGCGCGTTCGTCCAGCGGCTCTTCCCGCTTCTTTCCCTCTTCGTGCCGGCTGCGCTCCGGCGGTTCCGGCTTCCCTTCCCGGTCGGTCTGCCGCTGACGCTTCTCCTCGGCCTCCTTCATCTGCTGCTCGAATCGGCGCTTCAATGACTTCCCCTCCTCTTCGTCCTGCTTCGATTCCTGCGCCCGTTCCTTGGGCTCTTCCTGCAGCCCCTGCTGTCCCTGCTGTCCCTGCTGTCCCTGCTGTCCCTGCTGTCCCTGCTGTCCCTGCTGTCCCTGCTGATTCTGCTGATTCTGCTGATTCTGCTGATTCTGCTGATTCTGCTGATTCTGCTGATTCTGCTGATTCTGCTGATTCTGCTGATTCTGCTGATTCTGCTGGTTCTGCTGGTTCTGCTGGTTCTGCTGGTTCTGCTGGTTCTGCTGGTTCTGCTGGTTCTGCTGGTTCTGCTGGTTCTGCTGGTTCTGCTGGTTCTGCTGTTGCTCACGCAACAGCCTTTCCAGCAGCGCCCGGTTGGCGCGGGCATCCTCGTGCCCGGGATCGAGCGCCAGCGCCTCGTCGTAGGCGGCGATGGCCGCCTCGAGCTTTCCCTGGCGGGCCAGGGCGTTGCCCAGGTTGTAGCGGTCCTCCGCCGTGTTTCCCCGGCCCCAGAGGACAGCCGCCTCGCTATACTTTCCCGCCCGGTAGAGGGCGCTGGCCTTCCAACGCGGGTCCTCGAACCTGGCAGCGGCCTCCTGCGGTTTCTGCGCTTTCAGCAGCGCCCGCCCCTGCTGGTCCGGCCGCTGCCACAGGTCCTGCCACCAGCCCGCCTCCACGGGCCGCGGCAGCGGCACCAGCAGGGTCACCAGGGCCAGCACCAGCACGCCGCGGCGAAAGGCCAGGGCCGCCAGCGGCAGCACCGCCAGCAGCAGCCAGGGACCCCTGTCGCGCCAGCGGGTGACCTCTTCCTCCTGCGGCCGGAGTGCCTCGGCCGACTGCATCTCCAGCATGCCCAGCCGGCGCAGGTCCGTATTGTCCAGGGTGATGCGCGCATAACGGCCACCACCGGCCGAGGCCACTCCACGCAGCGCCCCCTCCTCCAGCCGCGCCACCACGATGTTGCCGCCGGCGTCCTTGAGCACACCCTGCGGCGTGGGGATGGGCGCGCCCTCCAATGTGCCCACGCCGATCACCGAGACCGGGTGGCCCGCCCTCCTCGCCCGCGCGGCGGCCTCTTCCGCACCTTTTCCGTTCACGCCGTCGGCCAGCACCAGGAG
>JALWGP010000353.1 GCA_027038775.1 Sedimenticola sp.
GGCCTAGGGTGCGCGCAGCTTTTCGAGGCAGACGGTCTGGTGCGAGAGCAGCGCGTAGAGCTTTTCCAGGTCGAGGATCTCCACGTACTTGCGGTTCACTTTGAGGATGCCCTCCTCCTGGAAGTGGGTGAAGAGGCGGCTCACCGTCTCCAGTGCAAGGCCCAGGTAAGAGCCGATCTCCTGGCGCGACATGCTGAGGTTGAACTCGGTGGCGGAAAAGCCGCGGCTGTGCAGCCGGATGGAGAGGCTGAGCAGGAAGGCGGCCAGCCGCTCCTCGGCGGTGCTCTTGCTCAGGAGGGCCATCAGGCTGGTGTCGTTGCTGATCTCGCGGCTGAGCAGCCGGAACATCTGGTGCTGCAGGTTGGGGATGGTGGCGGTGAGTTCCTCCAGCTTGTCGAAGGGGATCTCGCAGATGGCGGAGGTCTCGAGCGCCTTGGCGGAACAGATGTACTTGCCCAGCTCGATGCCGTCGAGGCCGATCACCTCGCCCGGCAGGTGGAAGCCGATCACCTGCTCGCTGCCGTCCGGGCACTGGGTGTAGGTCTTCACCGTGCCGGTCTTAACCACGAAGACGCTCTTGAATTTTTCCCCCGTCTGGAACAGGTGGTTGCCACGCCGCAGCGGCCGGTTGCGCTGGACGATGGCATCCAGCCGGTCGATGTCGTCGCTCTCCAGTCCCAGCGGCAGGCAGATGTTGGAAAGGCCACAGCTTTGGCAGGCGATCTGGATCTTGTTCAGAGTGATGACCTTGTTTGGTGCCAAGATGCGCTCCCGGTGCCGGATGGCCTGGTTAAGGTGGGCCTATTTTCCACCGATTTCTGATTTTGATCAACGATCTTTGTTTTTGAATTCGGTCGGTTTCTCATCAGGTATTCTTCTTGCATGAAAAAAGCCGCCGGCGGCTGCCGGCGGCTCTTCTCCAAGAGAGGACCGGATTTATTTGCGCGGCGCCGGGCCGGCGGGTCCCTTGGGACCCTTGCCCATCATACCGCCGGGGCCCATGTGCGGGCCGCCGGGCTGACCCTGGCGCATGGGGCCTCGCCCCATGCCGGGACCCTGGCCGCGGGGCACGTTGCCCCTCATGCCGGGCCCCCTGCCGTCCGGAGGACCCAGACGCATGCCGGGCCCCGGGGTGCCGGGTCCCTGGGGCGGCTGGGGCGCTGCGTCGGGAACGTTGGCACGCGGGCCGTAGGCCCAGGGCGGCGGGTAGTAGCCACGGTAGCGGTTGTATCGGTTGTAACCGTAACCGCGGGCCCGGCTGTCTCCCCGGCCGCGCATATACATGTTGAAGTCGGCATCGCCGGTACCGTCGCCCATCCAGTCGTACATGTTGTTCCAATTGTTGTAGCCCCGGTCGCCCCAGGGGCCGCCCCACCAGGCGCTGGCGGTGGAGACGGAGAGCGCGGCCATGCCGGTGATGGCGAGGGCGCCCAGGGTTTTCATGGTGATTCGCATGCAACTACTCCTCGTTTTGTGGTGGTTGTCCAGGAAACCGGCCCGGAGTCGGGCCGGTGTTTCCTTTCCCTTGTCGTTATCAACCCGGTCCGCAGAAGCGGAGCCGGAGCAATAGCGTCGCCCGGCGAGTGCACCGGGAAGCGAACTCCGAATATAGGTCAGATCGCGGTGGATAGCCACTGGAAATCGCCCTTTTCGTTGAGAGAAAGGGCGCCATCTGGTACTGTTGCACCCCGTCCGTTTTCCCAGTTTCCCTCCCCGGCCAGGGCACCATGACGAAATACATCTTCATCACGGGCGGTGTGGTCTCCTCCCTCGGCAAGGGCATCGCCTCCGCCTCCCTCGGCGCGCTGCTCGAAGCCCGCGGCCTGCGGGTCACCATGCTCAAGCTCGACCCCTACATCAACGTGGACCCGGGCACCATGAGTCCCTTCCAGCACGGCGAGGTGTTCGTCACCGAGGACGGCGCCGAAACCGACCTGGACCTGGGCCACTACGAGCGCTTCGTCAACACCACCATGGGGAAGCACAACAACTTCACCAGCGGCCAGGTGTACGAGAGCGTCATCCGCAAGGAGCGGCGGGGAGACTACCTGGGGGGCACCGTGCAGGTGATCCCCCACATCACCGATGAAATCAAGCGCAAGATCCGCCTGGGTGCCGACGAATACGACGTGGCCATGGTGGAGATCGGCGGCACCGTGGGCGACATCGAGTCGCTGCCCTTCCTCGAGGCGATCCGTCAGATGGGGGTGGAGCTGGGTCACGAGAACGCCCTCTTCATGCACCTGACCCTGGTGCCTTACATCAAGACCTCGGGCGAGATCAAGACCAAGCCCACCCAGCACTCGGTAAAGGAGCTCCGCTCCATCGGTATCCAGCCCGACGTGCTGCTCTGCCGCGCCGACCGGCCCATCCCCGAGGGGGAGCGGAGCAAGATCGCGCTCTTCACCAACGTGCAGGAGCGGGCCGTCATCTCGGCCGTGGACGCCGACACCATCTACCGTATCCCCCTGCTGCTGCACGAGCAGGGGCTGGACCAGATCGTGGTGGAGCAGCTGGGGCTGCACGTGCCCCCGGCCAACCTCTCCGAGTGGCAGCGGGTGGTGGATGGCCTGATGCACACCACCCACGAGGTGGACATCGCCATGGTGGGCAAGTACGTGGATCTCACCGAGTCCTACAAGTCGCTCAACGAGGCCCTCACCCACGCCGGCATCCAGACCTCCACCCGGGTCAGCATCCACTACTTCGACTCCGAGGAGTTTGAGCAGGGCGGCCTGGACGCCCTGGCCGGCATGGACGCAATACTGGTGCCCGGCGGCTTTGGCGAGCGGGGCGTGGAGGGCAAGATCGCCGCCGTGCAGTATGCCCGCGAGCACCGTATTCCCTATCTCGGCATCTGCCTGGGGATGCAGGTGGCGGTGATCGAGTTCGCGCGCAACGTGGCCGGCCTCAAGGAGGCCCACAGCACCGAGTTCGACCCCGAGACGCCGGCGCCGGTGATCGCCCTCATCACCGAGTGGCTGGAGAAGGACGGCTCGGTGGTGACGCGCGACGAGAACGTGGACCTGGGCGGCACCATGCGCCTGGGCGGCCAGGAGTGCGTGCTGGCCGAGGGCTCCCTGGCGCGCAGGCTCTACGGCAAAGAGCGCATCATCGAGCGCCATCGTCACCGCTACGAGTTCAACAACCAGTACGGCGAGGTGCTGCAGGAGAAGGGGCTGCGCATCAGCGGCACCTCGGTGGACGGCACCCTGGTGGAGATCGTGGAACTGCCGGACCATCCCTGGTTCCTTGCCTGCCAGTTCCACCCCGAGTTCACCTCCACGCCGCGCTACGGCCATCCGCTCTTCACTGGCTTCATCGAGGCGGCCCTGGAGCAGCACGGCAAGCGGGAAGGGTAGTGGAGCTCTGCGGTTTCGAAGCGGGCCCCGATCGCCCCCTGTTCCTCATCGCCGGCACCTGCGTGGTGGAGAGCCGGCAGTCGGCGCTGGACACCGCGGGCCGGTTGAAGGAGATCACCGATCGCCTCGGCGTCCCCTTCATCTACAAGTCCTCCTTCGACAAGGCCAATCGCTCCTCTCACGAGAGCTTCCGCGGCCCCGGCATGGAGGAGGGGCTGAAGGCGCTGGAGGCGGTGAAGGCCGAGATCGGCGTGCCCGTGCTCACCGACGTGCACGAGGACACGCCGCTGGGCGAGGTGGCCGCGGTGGTGGATGTGCTGCAGACCCCCGCCTTTCTCTGCCGCCAGACCAACTTCATTCAGCGGGTGGCGGCGCAGGGGCTGCCAGTGAACATCAAGAAGGGGCAGTTCCTCGCCCCCTGGGACATGGCCAACGTGGTGGAGAAGGCGCGTGCCGCCGGCAACGACCGCATCCTGGTCTGCGAGCGGGGCGTCTCCTTCGGCTACAACACCCTGGTGTCGGACATGCGCGGGCTGGCCATCCTGCGTGGCACCGGCTGCCCGGTGGTCTTCGACGCCACCCACTCGGTGCAGCAGCCCGGCGGCCTGGGCAAGGCCTCCGGCGGTCAGCGCGAGTTCGTGCCGGTGCTGGCGCGGGCGGCGGTGGCGGCGGGCGTGGCCGGCCTTTTCATGGAGACCCATGAGAACCCCGACCAGGCGCTCAGCGACGGCCCCAACTCCTGGCCCCTCGGAAGCATGGAGGCGCTGCTTGAGACCCTGCTGGAGCTCGACCGGGTGGTGAAGGCGCGGCCCTTCATTGAAGATGACCTCCTGTAGGAGGCCCGCCCCCGGGTCGAACTCAGGATGTTCGCGGCGAGGGCGCCGCTCCCACGGGAAACACGGCAGGGCGGCCCTTCCGTGGGAGGCCCGCCCCCGGGCCGAACTCAGGATGTTCGCGGCGGGGGCGCCGCTCCCACGGGAAATACGGCAGGGCGGCCCTTCCGTAGGAGGCCCGCCCCGGGCCGAACTCAAAAATTCGCGGCGGGGGCGCCGCTCCTACCAGGAACGTGGCCCAACCCGTCAACAGAATTCAACACAGCATAGAAACCAACCGAAAAACCTGGAGCAACCATGTCGGAAATCATCGATGTAAGAGCGCGGGAGATCCTCGACTCCCGCGGCAACCCCACCGTGGAAGCGGATGTCTACACCGCCGACGGCGCCATCGGCCGTGCCGTGGCCCCCTCGGGCGCCTCCACCGGCTCGCGCGAGGCGCTGGAGCTGCGCGACGGCGATCCCGCCCGGTACGGCGGCAAGGGGGTGCTCAAGGCGGTGGAGAACGTCAACACCACCATCCGCGACGCGGTGAAGGGCCGGGACGTGGCCGACCAGGCCGGGCTGGATGCCTGCATGATCGAACTGGACGGCACCGACAACAAGTCGAAGCTGGGCGCCAACGCCATCCTTGCCGTGTCGCTGGCCGCCGCCCACGCCGCCGCCCAGGAGCGTGCCGAGCCCCTCTACGAGTACCTGGGCAAGGGTAACTACCGCCTGCCGGTCCCCATGATGAACATCATCAACGGCGGCGCCCACGCCGACAACAGCGTCGACCTGCAGGAGTTCATGATCCTGCCCGTGGGCGCGCCCAGCATGCGCGAAGCGGTGCGCTACGGCGCCGAGGTGTTCCACGCCCTCAAGTCGGTGCTGCACGGCAAGGGCCTGGCCACCACCGTGGGCGACGAGGGCGGCTTCGCCCCCAACCTGGGCTCCAACGAGGAAGCCATCGAGGTGATCCTCGAGGCCATCGAGAAGGCCGGCTTCAAGGCGGGCGAGGAGATCTGGCTGGGACTGGACGTGGCCAGTTCCGAGTTCTACCGTGATGGCAGGTACCACCTGGCCTCCGAGAACCGCTCCTTCACCTCCGCCGAGTTCATCGACTACCTGCAGAACTGGGTGGAGGCCTATCCCATCCTCTCCATCGAGGACGGTATGGCCGAGGACGACTGGGAAGGTTGGAAGCAGCTCACCGAGGCCCTGGGCCAGCGCGTGCAGCTGGTGGGCGACGACCTCTTCGTCACCAACACGAAGATCCTGCAGGAGGGCATCGACAAAGGCATCGCCAACTCCATCCTCATCAAGTTCAACCAGATCGGCACCCTCACCGAGACCCTGCAGGCCATCCAGATGGCCAAGGAGGCCGGCTACACCGCGGTGATTTCCCACCGCTCCGGCGAGACCGAGGACACCACCATCGCCGACCTCGCCGTGGCCACCGCCACCGGCCAGATCAAGACCGGCTCCCTCTCCCGTTCCGACCGGGTGGCCAAGTACAACCAGCTCATGCGCATCGAGGAGCAGCTGGGCGCGGACGCCGTCTACGCCGGACGCGGGGCCTTCCCCGGCCTGGAGTGATCCTGTGCCCTGGCCCCTGCGCCTGCTGGCCCTTCTCCTGGTGGTGATGCTGCTGGTGTTGCAGTACCGCCTCTGGGTGGGGAGAGGCAGCCTGGCGGAGGTGGCCAGCCTGGAACGGCAGATCGAGCGGCAGCGGGCGCGCATCGCCGAGATGGAGGAGCGCAACGCCCTCCTGCGCGCCGAGGTGGAGAGCCTCAAGCACGGCCTGGATGCCATCGAGGCGCGCGCCCGCCGCGACCTGGGCATGATCAAGGAGGGTGAGACCTTCTACCAGGTGGTGCCCGCGGGGGAAGGGGAATGAACTACTGGGCCGTGGTGCCCGCCGCCGGCGTGGGCCGGCGCATGGGCACCGAGATCCCCAAGCAGTACCTGGAGCTGGCCGGCCGCCGCGTCATCGACTGGACCCTGGAGGTGCTGCTGGTCGAGCCCCGCATCCGCGGCGTGGCGGTGGCCCTGGGCGCCGAGGACCCCTTCTGGTCCCGGTGCGAACACGCCAGCCACCCCCGCGTGCAGCGCGTGGAAGGCGGCGAGGAGCGCGCCCACTCGGTGCTCAACGCCCTCCAGGCCCTGGCGGAAACCGCCGCCCCCGACGACCGCGTCCTGGTCCACGACGCCGCTCGCCCCTGCCTGCGTACCGGGGACCTGGCCCGGCTCATCGACCTGGCCTCGGGCGCGGAGGGCGGCCTCCTCGCCATGCCCGTGCGCGACACCATGAAACAGGCCGACGACCAGGGCCGCGTCGAGGCCACTCTCGATCGCAGCCGCATCTGGCACGCCTTTACCCCCCAGCTCTTTCCCCTGCAGACCCTGCGCGACGCCTTGGAGCGGGCCTTGGCTGAAGGTATTGCTGTCACCGATGAGGCCAGCGCCATGGAATATGCCGGTTACCGGCCGTTGCTGGTGGAGGGGCATCCCGACAACATCAAGATCACCCGTCCCGGGGACCTGGAGCTGGCGGCCTTTTACCTGCAGGGTTGCAGTTGATCTTTCAACCTTGCACCCCTGCCTGACCGGTTTTGCGATTCCTGCCCGATCGCGTGGCTTCTGTTTCTTACGGGATCCATGATCATCGTCATGGCAACCGGCCGGACCAGGAACTTACCCGGGCCGGTACCGACCAGGGGGTCATTCGGAGGTGCCCGCGGGGTCGGCAAAGAGCCGGTGGGTGGCGGGAATCCCGAAAAGCAGAGCGGAGTTGGCCGTGATCGTTTCGGCCAAGGCTTGCCGGTCCTCTGCTCGGATCTCCGCCAGGGACTCCAGCACTTCCGGCAGAAATTCCGGGCTGTTCCTCTTCCCATGATGCTTTGCCCCCGCCATCGAAGGCGCATCGGTCTCCAGCACGATCCGTTCCAGCGGCAGCTCACGCGCCAGCCGGTGCAGGTGGTGGGCGTTGGGGTAGGTGAGCATGCCGCCGAAGCCGAAGTGGAACCCCAGTGCCATGTACCGCTCCATACTGCTCCCCCCCACTCTACCCGTCGTACACCCCACAGTCCTTCAGCAATCCCGATAGCACTATTGTTAAGTAGACCCCGCGGCTGGAATTCTGTACAAGTTT
>JALWGP010000354.1 GCA_027038775.1 Sedimenticola sp.
ACCCCATACCGGTCTCGATGGCGTGGCCGAAGGTGTGCCCCAGGTTGAGCAGGGCACGTCTGCCCGCCTCGCGCTCGTCCTCGGCGACGATGGCCGCCTTGTCGGCGCAGGAGCGCTCGATGGCGTGGGCCAGCGCCTCAGGCTCGCGCCGGCGCAGGGCCTCCATGTTCCGCTCCAACCAGGCGAAGAATTCCGGATCGTTGATGAGGCCGTACTTGATCACCTCCGCCAGGCCAGCAGAGAGCTCGCGGTCGGGAAGGGTGTTCAGGGTGTCGATGTCGATGATCACCGCCTTCGGCTGGTAGAAGGCGCCGATCATGTTCTTGCCCAGGGGGTGGTTGACGCCGGTCTTGCCGCCCACCGAGGAATCCACCTGGGAGAGCAGGGTGGTGGGCACCTGGATGAAGTTCACCCCGCGCTGGTAGCAGGCGGCGGCAAATCCGGTCATGTCGCCCACCACGCCGCCCCCGAGGGCCACCAGGGTGCAGCCGCGGTCGAAACGCTTTTCCAGCAGGGCGTCGAAGATGCGGTTGAGGATCTCCAGGTTCTTGTACTGCTCGCCGTCGGGCAGCACCACCGACTCCACCTGCAGGCCCGAGAGGGCGGCCCGAAGCCGCTCAAGGTAGAGGGGCCCCACGGTCTCGTTGGTAACGATCATCACCTGGGCGGAAAGGATGAAAGGGCGGATCAGGTCGCCATCGTCGATGAGCCGCTGGCCGATGTGGATGGGGTAGCTGCGCTCACCAAGGTCCACCTCCAGCGAGGCCAGGATTTCGGACATGACGTCAGGACTCCTCGAAGTGGCGGATCACCTCCTTCACCACCGCCTGGGCGGAGCGCCCCTCGGTGGAAACCACCAGGTCGGCGATCTCCCGGTAAAGTGGGTCGCGCTCCTCGTTGAGTTCCCTCAGCTTCTGCAGGGGATCACCGGTCTGCAGCAACGGCCGGTTCTTGTCCTTGTAGGTGCGCTCGTACTGCTGCTCGGGCGAACAGGCGAGATAGATGACGTAGCCCCGGGCCGCCAACAGGCGCCGGTTCTCGGGCCGGGTGACGGCACCACCACCGGTGGCCAGGACGACGTTGTCCCGCTCCACCATGTCAGCGATGGCCTTCATCTCCCGCTTGCGAAAGCCCTCTTCACCCTCGTATTCGAATATGGTGGGGATATCCACGCCGGTACGCCGTTGGATCTCCTGGTCAGTATCGTCGAACTCCAGGCCAAGGGAATGGGCCAGCTGCCGGCCGATGGTGGTCTTGCCCGCCCCCATGGGACCCACCAGAAAGATTCGACTGGGTTTCAGCATATATCAACCACCTGTTAAAAAAACGCGGATTATAGCAGCACGACACGCCAGAACGCACAGGGCGCCCCAAGGGCGCCCTGGCTCCGGTTTCACTGGGCGCGACTCTACCGCACGGAGAGCGCGTCCTTGATGATCTTGGGTGTAATGAAGATCAGCAGCTCCTTTTTCTTGTCTTCCTTGTACTCCTGCTTGAAGGCCCAGCCCACCACGGGCAGGTCTCCGAAGAAGGGAATCTTCTCTTCACTGTTGGCGCGGGTACGCTCGAAAACCCCACCCAGCACCACGGTCTCACCGTTGTCCACCAGCACGCGGGTCTGCACTTCCCGCTTCTCAAGCGGCGGAACGCCCAGCACGGCCCGGGTGAAGTCTGCATTGTCCTTGCTCACCACCAGGTCCATGATGATACGGTCGTCGGGCGTAATATGGGGCGTCACTTCCAGCTTGAGCACCGCCTCCTTGAACTGGACGTTGGTGGCGCCACTGGAAGTGGCCTCCTGGTAGGGGATCTCCAAGCCCTGCTTGATCACCGCCTTGTTCTGGTCGGAGGTGATCACCCTGGGGTTGGAAACGATCTCGCCTCTTCCCTCCTGCTGCATGGCGGTCAGCTCCAGTTGCAGCAGGTAGGAGCCCACGGTACCCACCAGCAGGTTGAGGGCACCGCCCCGGGAACCACCCAGGCTCTTGGGCAGGTTCACCATCAAGGCATCGATGCCACCCGCACCGGATGGATCGGTGAGCCCGTTGGCGGTGCCCACGGTGCCCGTGGCCCCGGGCTGACCACCGGAGACCAGCCACTGGCCCCTGCCGTTGCTGCCACCCCCGTCCTTGTTGAAGCCGAAGCGCACACCGAGATCGCGGGCGAAGTCGTCGTTGGCGATGACCACGCGGGACTCCACCAGCACCTGGCGCACCGGGATGTCCAGCTTCTTCACCAGGGCCCGGATCTCGTCCAGCTTGGCGGCGGTGTCCTGCACCAGCAGGGTGTTGGTACGCGAATCGACGGTGACGTTGCCCCGCTCGGAGAGCAGCCGGTTTTCACTCGACTTGAGCAGATCGGCCAGTTCCTGCGCCTTGGCGTAGTTGATCTGGATGAGCTCCGAGTGCAGCGGCGCCAGCTCCTCGACCTGCTTCTGTGCCTCGAGCTCGAGCTTTTCACGGGCGGCGATCTCCTCGGTGGGCGCCACCAGGATCACGTTGCCGTTCTTGCGCATGGCCAGCCCCTTGCTCTTGAGGATGATGTCCAGGGCCTGGTCCCAGGGCACATTCTTGAGGCGGAGGGTGATGTCACCCCCGACAGAGTCACTGACCACCATGTTGAGCCCGGTGAAGTCGGCGAGCAGCTGCAGCACCGAGCGAACCGGGATGTTCTGAAAGTTGAGAGAGAGCTTGTCGCCGGTGTAGACCAGCTCCTTGCGTCTGCGCTCCTCCTTCTCCCGCTTGGTCATCTCGCGGAACTCCACCACGTAGAGGTTGTCCGCCTGGTAGGCGAGATGGTCGTACTCGCCCTGGGTCTTGATCACCATGCGGGCGCCACCACGATGGGGGCGGGTGGTGATGGTCTTCACCGGCGTGATGAAATCGGTCACATCCAGCACTCTCGCCTGCTCTTCGGGAACCTCGGTGCCCAGGAAGTCCAGCACCACCGAGCTGCCCTCCTGCCGCATGTCCACGGTCACATCGGGGCTGCTCAGCTGAACCTCCACCCGGGCCACGCCCTTGCCACCACGGCGAAAGTCCACCTTCTCGATCCGGGGGGCACCCGAAGCGGCCTTGGCAGGCTTGCCCGCAGAGGTGACCACCGTCTCTCCCGGCGCGGCGTCCGATTCGGCATTGACCACCACCAGCACCTCGTTGCCCTGGGTACGCACTTCATAAGGCGCCTTGTTGAGCAGGCTCAACACCACACGGGTCTTGTTGCCCGCCTCGATGGCGGTGACGCTGCGGGCGATGCCGGAGGCGATGCTCTTGGTCTTGAAATCGAGGCCACTGCGGGTGTCCGGCAGATCGATGGCAATCCGCGCGGGATTGTCGGTGGCAAAACTGTTCACCTCGCCCACCGGATCGCTGGTCCTGAGCACCACCTGGATGCGTCCTCCGGAGAGCACGGAATAGCTGATTTCCTCCAGCGTATTGGCCCATGCCGCCGATACCGGCAGGACTGCCAACAGCAATGCCAACAGCAGCGCCTTGTTATTCGTAATCATCTTGCCACCTACCATTACGGCCTCTCCTTAAGATCGTTCACCCAATGCCAATGACGCCTGGCGCTCCAGATAACCTCCGCGGCCATTCGGAACCAGCTCCACGATGTTGATGCGCTCTTCCTCGATGCTGATAATCCGGCCATCGTTCTGACCGAGATAGTTGCCGGCCTTCACCCGGTGGATGGTGCCGTCGGGCGTCTGCACCAGCCCCCACATCTGCCCCTCCCTGTCCAGGGTTCCGACCATCCTGAGGGAGTCCAGCGGAAAGAACTCGAGCTCCTCCTTGCGCCGGTTGGGATCGGGGCGCGGACCCTCTTCAGTCTGTTCGGACAGCACGTCGGAGATCTCTTCCGTCGGCATGAAAGGATCACGCCGGTTCTCCCCGATGTAGAGAAAGGTCTCCGCCTGGGTGATCTGTGGAATGGGGTCGATGGGCGTCGGCGGCCGCGCCTTCACTTCGGCCACGTACTCCTCGAGATCCTGCATGCCGTGATCCACGCAACCCGCCAGCAGGAGCACGGCCAGGGTGGCGTAACACTGCTTCCTCATCAGCCCTCCTCCTCGAGATAGCGGTAGGTCTTGGCCGTCGCCTCCATGACCAGCTTGTCGGAATCCTGGCGCCTGGAGATCTTCACGTCATGCACGGTGACGATGCGCGGCAGGGCGGCCAGGCCGCTGACGAACTCCCCGAACTCGTGGTAGTCGCCCACCACGCGGATCTTGATGGGCAGCTCGGCATAGAAGTCCTTCTTCACCTCGGGCATGGGCTGGAAGAGCTCGAACTCCAGGCCCGCGGCCAGCCCGGTCTGGGAGACGTCCACCAGCAGCGCCGCCACCTCGGTCCGGTCCGGCAGCTGGCGCAGCATGGCGCCGAAGGACTCCTGGATCTCCTTGAGCTGTTCACGGTAGGCGTCCAGGTTGACCGCCTTGGCCTGCTTCTTCTCGAACTGCTGGCGCAGGCTGAGCTCCTCCTTCTCCACCCGCCCCAGGTCCGCGTAAAGATCCTTCACGTGGTAGTAGTACCCCGCCGCAACCAGGGCGCCGCACAGCGCCAGCACCACGATCCCCCGGATCCAGGCCGGCCACTCCCCGACATTGTCCAGGGTCAGGTCATTGAGTTCACTCAGATCCATGCCAGATTCACCACCCTTCCAGAATTCAACCCGTCTCGCGCGTCCATCCTAGCTCCCCTCCTGGCCCTTTTGCTCCTCGTTGACGTTGGGATTCGCCTGCCTGGCAACCAGCTTGAAGCGGCTCATGCCTGCTGCCGTCTTCTTCCTGTCGTCGCTCTGGATGATCTTCAGGTCGGCATCCTTGATCCACTGGCTTTTGTCGATGGCCCGCATGTAGGCGGAGACCCGCGCGTTGGACTGCGCCCACCCTTCAAGAGTCACCGCATCGCCCTTCTGGGTCAGCTGGTCGAGGTAGGCACCTTCGGGAATGGTCTTGACCAGCTCGTCGAACAGGTGCACCACCTGCGGACGGCTCACCTGCAGCTGCTGGATCACGTTCATGCGCGCCACCAGCTCGGCCCGCCGCTTCTCGAGATCCCGGATCTCGCGGATCTTCTTGTCCACCTTGGCGATCTCCGCCTTGAGGAAGGTGTTCCGGCTCTTCTGGTATTCGATCTGGTCCACCACCTGGATGTGCCACAGCACCAGGGCCAGCAGCGCAACGATGACGGCACCGAGCAACTGGAGATAGAACTCCCGCTTGCGCTGCTTGCGCAGATTCTCCCGCCAGGGAAGCAGATTGATGTGCGCCATTAGTCGAAGCTCCTCAAGGCCAGTCCACAGGCGATCATCATCGCCGGAGCATCATTGGCCAATGCCTGGGCATCGACCCTGGAACCTATGGACATGTGGGTGAAGGGGTTGGCCACCAGCGTATCCACCCCCAGCCGGTCCTGGATCAGCTCGTCCAGGCCGGGAATGGAAGAGGTGCCCCCCGCCAGGACGATGAGATCCACGTGGTTGTAGGGCGTGGCACCAAGGAAGAACTGGATGGCCCGGTTCACCTGCTGGGCCACCGCCTCCTTGAAGGGATCGAGCACCTCAGCCTCGTAACTGTCCGGCAGGCCGCCGTTGCGCTTGGCCATGCCGGCCTCCTCGAAGGAGAGCCCGTAGCGGCGCTGGATCTCCTCGGTGAGCTGCCGACCGCCGAAGTTCTGCTCGCGGGTGTAGACGGTCATGCCGTTGTGGAGCGCGTTGAGAGTGGTGGTGGTGGCGCCAATATCCAGCAGGGCCACGGTGAGCCCCTCGCCACCGTTGGGCCACTGGCTGGCCAGGACGGTGCAGGCGCGTTCGAGCGCGTAGCCCTCCACATCCACCACCTCGCACTCCAACCCACCGAGAGAAATGGCCGCCACCCGCTCGTCCACCGTCTCGGAACGGCAGGCGGCCAGCAGCACATCCATCATCTCCGGGTTCTTCTCGTTGGGCCCGATCACCTCCCAGTCGAGGTTCACCTCCTCGAGGGGGACGGGTACGTACTGGTCGGCCTCCATCTCGATCTGCGCCTCGAGTTCCTTCTCGGAAAGGGACGCCGGCACGGAGAGGGTCTTGGTGATGACGGAGGAACCCGAGACGGCCACTGCAGCCTTCTTCGCCTTGGTTCCCGCTTTCTTGACCACGGAACGAATGGCACGACCCACGGCTTCCACGTCCATGATGTTGCCTTCCACCATGACGTTGGGCAGCAGCGTCTCCACGGCGTAGGCCTCGACGCGGTAGCGACCACTGCCCCGACCTCCCTGTTCGCTCAGCTCCAGCAGCTTGACCACCGACGAACTGATGTCCAGCCCGATCATGGGCGGCTTTCGACGACTAAACAGACTCATATTGATTACCGGGGTCCCTTTGCTTCTGTTGCGCTATAACCAAGGTCCGGTGAAACCCCCCGTTTTCACGGAACCTTTTCTTGTGGGCGATTGTCACGCTTTGCAGCAAATGTAGCAAACAATCAAACGAAATGCTTTAATTATTTCCGCTAACATCTTAGCCGGCGTCACCTTTTTGCGACCTGAATCTCATCCCGATCTCCATTTGGCCGCCAACCGCGGGATCGATTATAACAACGGGTCAGCGGGGCATTTCGATAACCAGATCATAAATATCCCATCCCTCTCCGCCATGAGCAGTTCGTTGCGACTTGTTATAATTGCCACCTTTTTACTCCTTTCGGACCACTGATGGGCTGGCCGCGCAGGATCCTCAAGTACGGCTTGGTGCTGACGCTGGCGGGCGCTCTCCTGGGAGCGCTGGTGGCCGTGGGCGGCTATTTCCATTTCAGGAAAGACCTGCCCTCCATCGACAACCTGCGGCAGATCCAGCTGCAGGTGCCCCTCAGGATCTATAGCGACGACGGCCGGCTCATCGCCCAGTACGGCGAGAAGAGGCGTTACCCGGTCCGTTACGGGGAGATCCCGCCCCTCATGGTGAAGGCCTTCCTGGCCGCCGAGGACCAGCACTTCTTCCACCACAAGGGAATCGACCCCATTGGCCTGGCCAGGGCCGCGGTGACGCTGATCACCACCGGTGAAAAGCGCCAGGGCGGCAGCACCATCACCATGCAGGTGGCGCGCAACTTCTACCTGACCCGGCAGCGCACCTTCACCCGCAAGATCCGCGAGATCATCCTGGCGCTGCACATCGAGCAGGAGCTGAGCAAGGAGGAGATCCTCGAGCTCTACCTGAACAAGATCTATCTCGGCCACCGCGCCTACGGCATCAGGGCGGCCGCGGAAGTCCATTACGGGAAGGAACTGGACCAGCCCACGCTGCCCGAGATCGCCATGATCGCCGGCCTGCCCAAGGCCC
>JALWGP010000355.1 GCA_027038775.1 Sedimenticola sp.
GGGCCTGGGGCTGGTGCTGGTGCCGGTGTTCATGAATGACCGGGCGGAGAACATCGCCTGGATCGCCAACGACTGCCAGGCCTCGCTGCTGGTGATCCAGGGCCCCGAGCAGTGGCAGACGCTGGAACCGGTGCTGGAGCGGCTGGAGAGCATCCGCACCATCGTCACGCTGAAACCCGTGGCGGGGGAACATCCCCTGCTGGAGCAGCTCCACGAGTGGCTGCCCGAAACCGGCAACGGGCTGGCCGAGGAGGAGTGCGCGCCGAAGGAGCTGGCCACCATCGTCTACACCTCGGGCACCACCGGGCGCCCCAAGGGGGTGATGTTGAGCCACCACAACATCCTCTGGGACATCCACGCCGCCCTGGAACTCTTCGACATCGGCGAGGACAACCTCTTCCTCTCCTTCCTGCCCCTCTCCCACACCTTCGAACGCACCGTGGGCTACTACCTCCCCATGGTGTGCGGTGCCGCCATCGCCTACAACCGCTCCATTCCCCAGCTGGCAGAGGACCTGACCTTCATCCGCCCCACCCTGATGATCTCGGTGCCGCGCATCTTCGAACGCATTTACGGCCGCATCATGGAGAAACTGCGCGAAGAGCCGCCGCTGAAGCAGAAGCTCTTCCTGAAGGCGGTGGAAGTGGGCTGGCGGAAGTTCGAACGCGACCAGGGCCGCGCCGGCTGGTCACCCGGGCTGCTGCTCCAGCCGCTGCTGGACCGGCTGGTGGGCGCCAAGGTGCGGGACCGGCTGGGCGGCAGGCTGCGCTTCACCGTCTGCGGTGGCGCCGCCCTCTCGCCCGAAGTGGCTCGCCTCTTCATCGGCCTGGGCATCCCGGTGCAGCAGGGCTACGGCCTCACCGAGACCAGCCCGGTGATCTCTGCCAACCCGCTGGAGGACAACGTACCCGCCTCGGTGGGCATTCCCCTGCCCGGCGTGGAGGTGAAGCTGGGCAAGCAGGACGAACTGCTCACCCGCAGCCCGGCGGTGATGCTGGGCTACTGGAACCGGCCCGAGGCCACCGCGGAGATGATCGACGCCGAGGGCTGGCTGCACACCGGCGACAAGGCGCGCATCGACGAACGCGGCCACATCTACATCACGGGGCGTCTCAAGGAGATCATCGTGATGGCCACCGGCGAGAAGATCCCGCCCGCCGACATGGAGAACGCCATCACCCTGGATCCCCTCATCGAGCAGGCCATGGTGGTGGGCGAAGGGCGTCCCTACCTCGCCGCGCTGGTGGTGCTCAACCCCGATGCCTTCGAAGGGCTTGCCAACGACCTCGGGCTGGACCCCGCCGACCCGGCCAGCCGCCGCGAACCGCGGCTGCAGGAAGCGGTGCTGGCGCGGGTGCAGGAACACACCCGCGAATTCCCCGGCTACGCCCGGATCCACCGGGTGGCGGTGCTGGACGAGCCCATGACGCCGGAGAACGGCCTGCTCACCCCCACCCTGAAACTGCGGCGCAACCGGATTCTCGACTGCCACTCCGAGGAGGTGATGCGGCTCTACGAGGGGCACTGAAGCGGCTGACAACCCCGCCCGGAATGCTATAATCCGCCGCCTCTATGACAGATCAACAGGAACGCGACGGTTATTCATGGCTAAAGAAGATGTGATCGAAATGGAAGGGGTGGTGAAGGAGACCCTGCCCAACACCATGTTCCGGGTGGAACTGGAGAACGGCCACGTGATCACGGCCCACATCTCCGGCAAGATGCGCAAGCACTACATCCGCATCCTCACCGGCGACAAGGTGAAGGTGGAGATGACCCCCTACGACCTCACCAAGGGCCGTATCGTCTACCGGGAGCGCTGATTCCCGCCCCTGTCAGGCCTCTTCCGGCTGGTTCTCGAACTCGAAGGCCAGCTCGTCGTCTTCCAGCCGGATCCGCACGTGTCCACCCTGGCTCAGTGAGCCGAACAGCAGCTCCTCGGCCAGCGGCTTCTTGATCTTCTCCTGAATCAGCCGCGCCATGGGGCGCGCGCCCATCTTGGGGTCGTAGCCCCGCTCGGCCAGCCACAACCGCACCTCCTCGTCCACGCTGAAGGTGACGTTCTTCTGCGCCAGCTGCCCCTCCAGCTCGAAGAGGAACTTGCTCACCACGCTGCTCACACTCTCCAGCGACAGGGGCTTGAACTGGATGATGGCGTCCAGCCGGTTGCGGAACTCGGGCGTGAACATCTTGTTGATCGCCTCGCGCCCGTCGGAGCTGTGGTCCTGGGTGGTGAAGCCGATGGAGCGGCGACTCATCTCCACCGCCCCCGCGTTGGTGGTCATGACGATGATGACGTTGCGGAAGTCGGCCTTGCGCCCGTTGTTGTCGGTGAGGGTGCCGTGATCCATCACCTGCAGCAGCAGG
>JALWGP010000356.1 GCA_027038775.1 Sedimenticola sp.
GGCGTGGGCGCCTCGCGCGTGCGCGACATGTTCGACACGGCCAAGAAGCACGCCCCCTGCATCATTTTCATCGACGAGATCGACGCCGTGGGGCGCCACCGCGGGGCGGGTCTGGGGGGCGGCCATGATGAGCGCGAGCAGACCCTCAACCAGCTGCTGGTGGAGATGGACGGTTTCGAGGGCAACGAGGGGGTCATCGTCATCGCCGCCACCAACCGCCCCGACGTGCTCGACCCGGCACTGCTGCGCCCCGGGCGCTTCGACCGCCAGGTGGTGGTGCCGTTGCCCGACGTGCGCGGCCGCGAGCAGATCCTCAAGGTGCACATGCGCAAGGTGCCCCTGGCCGACGACGTGAAGCCGGCGGTCATCGCCCGGGGCACGCCCGGCTTCTCGGGTGCCGACCTGGCCAACCTGGTGAACGAGGCGGCGCTGATGGCGGCGCGCAAGAACGCCAGGCAGGTGACCATGGCCGATTTCGAGGCGGCGAAGGACAAGATCATGATGGGGGCCGAGCGGCGCTCCATGGTGATGAGCGACGAGGAGAAGAAGCAGACCGCCTACCACGAGGCGGGTCACGCCATCGTCGGCCTCATGGTGCCTTCCCACGACCCGGTCTACAAGGTGAGCATCATCCCGCGCGGGCGGGCCCTGGGCGTCACCATGTTCCTGCCCGAGGAGGACCGCTACAGCCAGAGCCGGGAGCTGCTCGAGAGCCAGATCTCCAGCCTCTATGGCGGGCGCATCGCCGAGGAGATGATCTTCGGCCCCGAGCACGTCACCACCGGCGCTTCCAACGACATCAAGCGTGCCACCGAGATCGCCCGCAACATGGTGACCCGCTGGGGTCTCTCCGAGCGGCTGGGGCCGCTCGCCTACGGCGACGAGGAGGAGGAGGTCTTCCTGGGGCGGTCCGTGACCCAGCACAAGAACGTCTCCGACGAGACGGCCCACGTCATCGACGAGGAGATCCGCAACATCATCGAGCGCAACTACGAGCGCGCCGAGCGTATCCTCAAGGAGAACATCGACAAGCTGCACGCCATGGCCGAGGCTCTCGTCAAGTACGAGACCATCGACCAGCAGCAGATCGAGGACATCATGGCGGGCCGCACGCCGCGTCCGCCCAGTGACTGGGAGGACGACTCCTCCACGCCCAGCGGCGGCAGCGTGGCCGCCGACGGTGGCGGCAAGGAGGGCAAGGAGAAGCCCGAGGGCCCCATGGGCAATCCCGATCCTGCGGGACAGCATTGACTGACGCAATGGCGGGCCGGGTTCACCGGCCCGCGTTCTTTTCATGATATTCGACTGCAACGGACGCCAGCTCGATCTCCGCCGGCCCCGGGTGATGGGGATCCTCAACGTGACGCCCGACTCCTTCTCGGATGGCGGGCGTTTTCTTCGCCGGGAGGATGCCGTCCGCCAGGCGCTGGCCATGGAGGCGGCGGGGGCCGCCCTCGTCGACGTGGGGGGGGAATCCACCCGTCCGGGCGCGCCCGAGGTGGGCCTCGACGAGGAGCTTGCCCGGGTGATTCCCGTGATCGAGGCCCTTCAGGAGGTGCTGGAGGTGCCGATCTCCGTGGATACCTCCAAGCCGGAGGTGATGCGCGAGGCGGTGGCGGCGGGGGCCGGCATGATCAACGATGTCAATGCCCTGCGCGCCGAGGGGGCGATCGAGGCGGCGGCGGAGCTGGGCGTGCCCGTCTGCCTGATGCACATGCAGGGCACGCCGCGTACCATGCAGCGCTCGCCCGCCTATGACGACGTGGTGGCCGAGGTGAAGGCCTTCTTCGAGGCGCGCATGGCTGCCTGCGAGGCGGCGGGCATTCCGCGGGAGCGGCTGCTGCTCGATCCCGGCTTCGGCTTCGGCAAGACGCTGGAGCACAACCTGGCGCTGCTGCGCCACCTCGACGCCTTCACGGCCCTGGACAGACCGCTGCTGGTGGGCATCTCGCGCAAGTCCATGCTGGGGGCGATCACCGGCAGGGAGACGGACGAGCGGCTTGCTGCCGGCCTGGCCGCCGCGGTGCTGGCGGTGGAGCGGGGGGCGCGGCTGGTGCGCGTCCACGACGTGGCCGCCACGGTGGACGCGCTGAAGGTGACCATGGCGGTAATGGAAGGGGAGGAAACATGACGGAGAGAAAATACTTCGGCACCGACGGTGTGCGTGGCCGGGTGGGGGATGCGAAGATCAACCCCGAGGTGGTGCTCAAGCTCGGCTGGGCCGCCGGCCGCGTGCTGGGCAACGGCAACGGCGGCAAGGTGCTCATCGGCAAGGACACGCGCATCTCCGGCTATCTCTTCGAATCGGCCCTGGAGGCGGGGCTGGTGGCCGCCGGCATGGATATCCGCCTGCTGGGACC
>JALWGP010000357.1 GCA_027038775.1 Sedimenticola sp.
GTCCGCCCGCGGCGCCGGCGCCGCGGGCGGACTGGGCGCCGGCCTGCTGCTCCTGGGCGCCCGCCTGGTGCCCGGCTTCGAGCTGATGGCGGAGCTCACCGGTTTCGAGGAACGCTTCCGCCGACACCCATTCGACCTGGTGATCACCGGCGAGGGCCGTCTCGACGGGCAGAGCGCCCACGGCAAGGTACCGGTGGAGGTGGCAAAAGTGGCGGCCCGCCACGGCGTGCCGGTGGTGGCGGTGGCCGGCGACGTGGCCCTTCCGGCGGAGGCGGCGGCTGCAATGGGCTTCCAGGAGATCCTGGCCCTCGGGAACGACACCCTGCCGGTGGAACGGCGCATGGCAGAGGCGGAGCGGCTGCTGGCCGGGACCGTCGCCACGCTGGTCGGCCGCCGCTGGAACCCGTAGGAGGCCCGCCCGCGGGCCGAACTCCAAACCCATTCGCGGCGAGGGCGCTGCTCCTGCATCCTGCGTGGGCAGGCCGAACCTCAGGCCATGCCCGCTTTGCCGTGCCAGTAGCCGCTGCAGCCGCCCACCGGCATGAGCTTCTCCAGGTCCGCGGCCCCGTCCCCCTCCAGCGCCCGGCGGAAGGCCTCCACGATGCGACCGGTGTGATGGGCCTGGGGACTGACGCGCAGCAGCCCCACCCCGATCCCGCGCGCCGCCTCCACCTCGGGCAGCAGGTTGCAGGTGAGCGCCGACTGGGTCTGGATGCCGTTCACCGCCAGGAAGGCCTCCCCCTCCTGGGTGCGCAGGGTGAAGCCATCGGGATGGTCCAGGCAGCGGTACTGGCAGTCGTCCTTGGGCAGGTCGTAGGCGCGCGCGGTGTAGCAGCGCGCGGAGAAGGCCAGCGGCATGCGTCCCCAGGCGAAGAGTTCGGTCTCCAGCCCTTCCGGCTGCTCCGCCACCACGGCGGCGATGGTCTCGCGGTCCAGCTCCACCGGTGGCACCCACCGCTTCAGTCCGCGCCGCGCCAGCACCTCCAGGGCGCGGGGGTTGTAGAGGTTGGCCGTGGGACCGGCGACGAAGGGCTGACCCGCGGAGGAGAGGAGCTGCACCGCCGCCATGTCGTTGGCCTCCACCAGGAACTCGCCGTTGCCGCAGATGCGGCGCAGGGTCTTGAGCTCGGACTCGGCCTCCAGCAGCGCCAGGGTGGAGAGCACCACCTCCTTGCCGGCGTCGGCCAGGCGGCGGGCCACGGCCATCCAGTCGTCGAAGCGGAAGCTGCGCCGCTTGGAACAGACGGTCTCGCCCAGGTAGACCACATCCACCGGCCAGGTGGCCGCCTCCTCGTAGAACCGGTGCAGGGTCTCCGCCGGCCAGTAGTAGAGCACGGGTCCCAGGGTGATCTTCATGGCCGCCTCTTCACTGCCAGGTCCGGTGGTAGGCGCCCAGGGTGGTCTGCTGCCCCTCGGAGACCAGCCCCAGGGCCTGCATCCACTCCGCTTTCGGCCGGAACTGCTCCGGCGCCGCCAGGCAGGCGTCGATGGCCTGGCGCCAGACCCGGGTCACCTGGCGCACGTAGGCGGGGCTGCGCTGACGCCCCTCGATCTTGATGGCCGCCACCCCCGCGGCATGGAGCCGCGGCAGCAGGTCCAGGGTGTTGAGGCTGGTGGGCTCCTCCAGGGCGTAGTAGGTCTTGTCGAAGGCCTGGTAGCGCCCCTTGCAGATGGTGGGATAGCCCGCCTTCTCGCCCTGCCCCACGCGGTCCACCAGCACACCGCCGAGGCGCGTCTCCAGCCCGCGGGCCGTCTCCTCGTAGCGCACCTCCCCCGCCGGCGAGCAGCAACCGTGGGTGTTGGGCGACTGGCCGGCAGCGTAGGAGGAGAGCAGGCAGCGTCCCTCCACCATGATGCAGAGGCTGCCGAAGCCGAACACCTCGATCTCCACCGGCGAGTGTGCCAGCAGGTGCTCCACCTGGCTCATGGAGAGCACCCGCGGCAGCACCGCGCGCGTGATGCCGAACTGCTCGTGGTAGAAGCGCAGCGCCTCGTAGCTGGTGGCCGAGCCCTGCACCGAGAGGTGCAGCTTCAGCTGCGGATAGCGGCGGGCGGCGTAGTCGAGCACCCCCAGGTCGGCGGCGATGAGGGCGTCCACCTCCAGTTCGGCGGCGCGGTCCACCGCCTGCTGCCACTGTTTCCACCCCTGCGGCCGGGGATAGGTGTTGAGGGCCAGGTAGACCTGGCGGCCGCGGCCGCGCACGTAGTCCAGCCCCTCGGCCAGCCTGCGGTCGTCGAAGTTGAGCCCGGCGAAGTTGCGCGCGTTGGTCTGGTCTTTGAAACCGAGGTAGACCACGTCGGCGCCTTCGTCGATGGCCGCCTTGAGGGAGGGAAGATTGCCTGCGGGACAAACCAGCTGCATGATCGTCGTCGAAGCGTGAGAGGATTAACGGGAATTGGCGATGGCGGCCATCGGCGGCTGCAACCGGTCTCCCTGACGGGCGTCCAGCGCCTCCAGCCGGCGGGTGATGGCGTTGAGCACCCGCCACTTCCAGGAACACCACTGCGGCGCCAGGAGAATCCGCTCGGCCGCGGTACCGGTGAGGCGATGGAAGACCACCTCCCCGGGCGTTCGGCGCACCATCTCCACCACCGTCTCCACGTAGTGGTCGAACTCCAGGGGCTCGTATTCGCCGCGGCGCCACTGGTTGGCCAGCAACGTGCCTTTCACCACGTGCAGGGGATGGATCTTGAGGCCCTCCACCCCCAGTTCCAGCACCCGTTCCAGGCTGAGCAGGCTGTGGTCGGCCACCTCGCCCGGCAGCCCCACGATGAGGTGGGTGCAGACGGGCAGGCCACGATCATGGGCACGCGCCACGGCGTCCCGGTACTCGGCGAAGCCGTGGCCGCGGTTGACCCTGTCCAGGGTCTCGTCGAAGGCCGACTGCAGCCCCAGCTCGAGCCACACCTCGTGGCCCCGCTCCCGGTACCCCGCCAGCAGGTCCAGCACCTCGTCGGGCACGCAGTCGGGGCGGGTGCCCACCGACAGGCCCACCACGTCGGGTTCGGAGAGCGCCTGCTCGTAGAGCCGGCGCAGCTCGGCCACGTCGCCGTAGGTGTTGGTGTAGGCCTGGAAGTAGGCGATGAAACGACGCGCCCCGGTGCGGCGGGCGAGTACCGCGCGCCCCGCCTCGACCTGGGCGGCGACATCGGGCTCCCTGCGTGCGTTGGGACTGAAGGAGACGTTGTTGCAGAAGGTGCAGCCGCCCCGCCCCTTGCTGCCATCCCGGTTGGGGCAGGTGAAGCCGGCGTTGATGGCGATCTTGTGCACGCGCTCGCCAAAGCGGGCCAGCAGATACTGTCCCAGCGTGTGGACGCGACCGGAAAGCACCGACTGCCGGAATGTGCTGCTCGAAGCCATGCGGCTTTATGTCACAAAACCACCGGCGCCTGGTTGACCTCGATCAAATTGGCAAGGGGCGTCAGCGGTCCGGTTTGAGGTTGGGCAGGTCGGCCCGCCCCATCACGTGGAGAACGATGCCGCCACCAATGAAAAAGACCACCGAGGCGGAGAAGGCGGCCACTGCCGGACTCTGTCCCCCCCGGGTCCAGCCGAACCAGGCCGCCGCGGCGACACAGGCCACCGCCGCCAGGTAGAAACAGTAGGCAAAGAACACCGAAACACGCTGGTATCTGTTGGGCCGGGCCATCCTCGCCTCTCTCGGTTCACGTCGGAACAGGGATTCTCACACGAAAAAACGCGCAGTCCAAGAACCGGACTGCGCGTTTTCCGGAAAAGGAAACCGAGCGGCTGCTCAGATGTCCTTGCGCTTGCGGGCGAACTCGGCGTGGCGAGCCTCCATCTCGGCGCGACGGGCTTCCATCATCTTCTCCATCTCGGCGCGCTGGGCCTCCATCTGCTTCTCAAACTCAGCGCGACGGGCTTCCATCTCCTTCTCCATCTCGGCACGACGGGCCTCCATCTCCTTCATGATCTCCTCGTGGCTCTTGAAGCCGGGAAACTCGGGAGCCTCGAAGGAAGCGGGCATGGCCTGGGGCGCCGGGGGCTGGAACTGCTTGAACAGCTCGGCCCGCTGCTTGGCGAAGGCCTCGGCAGCCTTGCGCTGGGCCTCGATGGCCTTGGCGTACTGCTCCTGGGCCGCCTTGCGCTGCTCGTCGCTCATGGCAGGAGCGACGGGCGCCACGGGGGCGTAGTAGGGAGCATAACCATAATAGTAGGGAGCGTAGTAGTCGTAGTAACGGTTGTAACCATAACCATGGCCACGGGCATCACCACGGGCACGCACGTTCATGTTGAAGTCGAAGTCGCCGAACATGTCGCCCAGGAAGTCACCGAAGCCGTCATCGTTCCAGCTGTCGCCCCACCAGGCGGAAGCGGAAGCCGATGCAGCGGCCAGGACGGCGGCGGCGCCGATTTTCGCGATCTTTTTCATCTCTCACACTCCTTGGGGAATAAGGTGTTGCACGACCAGTCCGAAAGGAAAAAACGGGGCATACCCGAAAGCATGCCCCGTTTCCTCACATCCTTACTTGGCGGGAGCTGCAGGCGCCTGAGGAGCCTGGGGAGCAGCAGGAGCGCCGTAGGGAGCGCCATAAGGAGCGCCGTAAGGAGCAACCGGCGGATAAGGCGCGTAGGGGTAGCCGTAGGGGCCGTAGTAGTCGTAGTAGCGGTTGTAACCGTAACCCCGGCCGTAACCGCGGCCGCGGCCGGACATGTTCATGCCGAAGTCGAAATCACCGGCACCGTCGCCCCAACCGTCCCAGGCGTCGTCCCAGGAGCGGTGACCCCAGCCGTCGTTGTCCCAGGGACCCCACCAGGCGGAAGCAGAAGCGGAAGCGGCAACCAGAGCTGCAACGGCAGCAACCTTGATCATTTTTTTCATCGGATTCTCCATTTCAGTGGAACTTTAGGTTTATGTCACGACGATGGGGCAGGCCCGTCATCTGCAAATCAGTATTTCAGTTTTTGCTAATATTGTGAAGTGCTTTTATTCTATCGACCCAAAATTGTCGATAGCTTTGATTATTGCCATGCCACATACAGGGAGATGGCGAGGAGGAAGGCGTCGTGGAGGGTGCTAGAATCCGCAAGCACCAGCCTAACACACGAGCACCTCGTTCATACAGGAGTGCCGATCAGCGCATGCCCACCCGTCACCTCCCTCACAGGCTGAAGACCCTTTTTCTGCTGCTTCCACTTTCCCTCCTGGCGGGAGCGATAGCGGCAGAGCCGGAGATCACACGTTTCCGGCTGGAGAACGGTCTCACGCTCGTGGTCGTGGAAGATCACGCCAGCCCCACTTTCGGTCTCTCCGTGGTCTACGGGGTGGGTTTCCGCCTCGAGCCGAAGGGCCGCACCGGCTTCGCCCACCTCTTCGAGCACATGATGTTCGAAGGCACCCCCAGCGCCCCCAAGGGCACCTTCGACCGGGTGGTGGAAGGCGGTGGCGGCGTGCTCAACGGCTCCACCCGTTACGACTACACCAACTACATCTCCACCGCGCCCGTCTCGGCCCTCGAGCCCGTCCTCTGGCTGGAAGCAGACCGCATGCGCCACCTGGACTTCTCCGAGGAGAACCTGCAGAACCAGAAGGACGTGGTGAAGGAGGAGATCCGCGTCAACGTGAAGAACCGGCCCTACGGCCTCTTCTTCTGGACCGACCTGGCGGCGCTGGCCTTCGACCGGTGGGAGAACGCCCACGACGGCTACGGCTCCTTCGGGGACCTGGACCGGGCCACGGTGGAGGAGGTGAAACAGTTCCACGACACCTACTACGTACCCAACAACGCAGTGATCGCCGTGGTGGGCGACGTGGACCCAAAGCAGGTCCGCACCTGGGTGGAGAAATACTTCGGCACCATCCCGCCCGGCAAGGTGCCCCCCCGCCCCGACGTCTCCGAAACACCCAACACCGCGGAGCGGTTCCTGCGGCAGACCGACGCCCACGCCACGGTACCGGCGCTGGCGGTGGGCTGGAAGATGCCGCCGCCCCACAGCCCCGACTACTTTCCCCTGGCGGTGACGGCCAGCCTGCTCCTCGACGGCGAGGCCAGCCTGCTCCACCAGGAGCTGGTGAAGCAGGAACAGACCCTGCTCGAGATCTCGGGCGGCCTCAACTGGCCCCTGGGTGACGCCCTCACCAACGGCGGCCCCTCCCTGCTGGTGGCCTTCGGCCTCTACAAGCCGGGGAAACCGGCCCGCTACAGCGTGGGGGTGATGCAGCGGGTCATCGACGAGCTGGCAAGAAAGGGACCGGATCCCCGCCGGCTGGAAGCAGTGAAGACCAAGATGAAGGCCGACTTCTACAAGACCCTCGCCCGCTCGATCCGGCGGGCCGACTACCTGGCCGTGACCCAGCTGCTCTGGGGGGACGCCGCCATGGTGGAGAGGTACGGCGAACGCATCGACGCCGTCACCGCCGACGACGTGAAACGGGTGGCGGCCCGCTATCTCACGCCGGAGAACCGCAGCTGGATCGACCGCCAGGTGGCGAAGGGGAAAGGGTCATGAAGACCGGGCTGCTGTTCCTGCTGCTGTTCCTGGCCGCGCCCCTGCCTGCGGCACAGCCGGCACCAGGCTTGCCGGACTACGGCCCCGACAGGCCCCTGCCCCTGCCCGAGGTGATGCAGGACCACCTGGACAACGGCCTCGAGCTCTGGCTCCTCCGCCGCCCCGGGCTGCCCCTGCTCTCCCTTCGCCTGGCGGTACGCGGCGGCACCGCCAGCGACCCGCCGAAGCGCCGGGGCATCTCCGAGCTGCTGGCTGACACCCTCGCCTCCGGCACCCGCACGCACGACGCGCGACAGATCGCCGAATCCCTCCAGGCGCTGGGGGCCGAGCTGGAAGCGAGTGCAGGGGACGACGGCATCACCCTGGCCGTCACCGGCCTCTCCGAACATGCCGACTCCATGCTCGACCTCCTCGCCGAGGTGGTCACCCGGCCCACCTTCCCCGAATCCGAGGTGAAGTTGGCCGTCGCCAACAAGCTGCAGGCGCTCAAGGCCAGCGAGAACGACCCCGACTTCATGACCGACAGGGTCTTCTACCGGGTACTCTTCGGCAACCACCCCTACCGCTTCAGCCACGCCGACGAGGCGGTGGTGAAAGGCGTCACCGCGGAAGCACTGCGCAGGCTGCACCGACGGCGTTTCCAGCCCGGGCGCACCCTGCTGGTGATGGTGGGCGACCTGCCGGTGCAGCAGATGCGCCGGCTGGCGGAACACGCTTTCGGCGGCTGGAAAGCGGAACCCGAACCCATGGCGGAAGTGCCCGAAGCCCCCCTCATCCCCGTCACCACCCGCCTCCAGCTGGTGAACCGGAAGGGCTCGGTGCAGTCCACCCTCCGCGCCGGACGTCCCCTGCCGCCCGCCAGCCACCCCGACTACCCTGCCCTGATGGTGGCCAACACCATCTTCGGCGGCTCCTTCGGCAGCCGGCTCACGCGCAACATCCGCGAAGAGAAGGGCTACACCTACAGCCCCCGCTCCAGCATCGCCCGCCTGGCCCGCGGCGGCTGGTTCTCGGTGCAGGCCTCGGTGCGCAACGAGGTCACCGCCGCCACCCTGGTGGAGATCTTCTACGAGCTGGACCGCCTGGCCACCACCGAGCCCGAAGAGGAGGAGCTGCGGCGCGCCCAGCGCTACCTCAAGGGCATCTTCCTGCTGCGCAACGAGACCCCCTCCAGCCTCGCCGCCACCCTGGCCGCCTACTGGCTGAAGGGCCTCGGCGTGAAGGACCTGCGTGCCTACGTGCCGCGCATCGAGGCAGTGACCGCAGGGCAGGTGAAGCAGGTGGCGGCGGAGTATCTCGCTTCCCGCCGGCAGGCGGTGGTGATCACCGGCGACCGCGCCGCGGTGCGCGAACAGCTCGTTCCCTTCGCCCCCCTGGAGGAGGCCACCCCCTGACATGCAGAGAATCGCCTACCCCATCGGCAACCGCCTCTACCTCAACATCACCGACCGCTGCACCCTGGTCTGCGGGTTCTGTCCAAAGAACACCGACCAGGGTCCGAAGGTGCACGACTACGATCTCACCCTGGACCACCGTCCCGAGGTGGAGGAGATCATCGCCGCCATCGGCGATCCCACCGACTACGAGGAGGTGGTCTTCTGCGGCTTCGGCGAACCCACCCTGCGCCTGAAGGTGCTCAAGGCGGTGGCGGGCTGGATCAAGGAACGGGGCGGCCGCGTGCGCCTCAACACCGACGGCCTGGGCAGTCTGGTGAACAAGCGCAACATCCTGCCCGAGCTGGAGGGGCTGGTGGACAGCGTCTCCGTCTCCCTCAACGCCCAGGACGCCGGGGTCTACGACCGCCACTGCCGGCCCCAGCTCAGGGGCTCCTGGCGGGCGGTACTGGATTTCCTGGCCGAAGCGCCGCAATATATCCCCCGCGTCACCGCCACCGCCATTGACGGACTGGAGGGGGTGGACATCGAAGCCTGTGAACGGCTGGCCCGTGAACTGGGCGTCGAATTCCGGCGCCGCGAACTGGACAAGGTAGGATGAACGGCAATCCCTTCGATCTCGACGACGACGACGCCTACCGGCGCTGGCGCGACCACAAGCTGGAGAACCACCCCGCCTCCATCGAGGAGCTCATCGTGGAGGTGAAGGATCCCCGCCAACTCACCCCCGCCGAGCGTGAAGCCCTGGCCGAGCGCATCGCCCGGGCCAACATGGTCATCTATGCCGGCACCACGGGCGAAGACCCGGACAAGGAGATCGTGCGCCGCCTGGGGCTGCAGTTCGGCCTGGAGCGGCTGGACCACAACATGTGTGCCGACAACGACGCCATCTCCTCGCTGGAGCAGGCGGACACCGAGCCGCGCACCGGCTACATCCCCTACACCAACCGGCCCATCGCCTGGCACACCGACGGCTACTACAACGACCTGGACCGACAGATCCTGGGCCTGCTGCTCCACTGCGTGCGCCCGGCACGCGAGGGAGGCATGAACCAGCTTCTCGACCACGAGATCGCCTACATCCTGCTGCGCGACGAGAATCCCGACTACATCCGCGCTTTCCAGCATCCCGAGGCCATGAGCATCCCGCCCAACGTGGTGGACGGGAAAGAGCTGCGTGGCTGGTCCACCGGCCCCGTCTTCATGACCGCCCCCGACGGCAGCCTGCACATGCGCTACACCCACCGCAAGCGCAACATCCGCTGGCGCGACGACGAGACCACCCGCGCGGCAGTGGCCTTCCTCGGCACCGTCATGAGCCCGGAGAACCCCTACTGCTTCGAGGGCACCCTGCAGCCGGGCCAGGGGCTGATCTGCAACAACGTGCTCCACACCCGCACCGGCTTCGAGGAAGGGAGCCCGAGGCTGCTCTACCGGGGCCGCTATTTCGACCGCATCCGGCTGGCCGCCTGAGCGGGATTCGCACCGCACACACCCGGAGACGGAAAAATCCCATTTATTTTACAGGTTGTTATAAGACGTTTCTTATATTCCGGATTTCTGCATCACTCTTGATCAACGTCAAAGCCCATACATTTTGCCTGTGATTTAGTATGCCCTGACCTAGGGCAGCCGGACTTCGGTACATGTTGCGGGCCACTCCCAAAAACACGGATCTCCATCGGCGACAGTTGTTGCGCGGGGATCCCTGTGGCAACCGCATCCCCCGCCGCCCCCCTTGGGCCCGGGCCGAAACCCGCTTCATCGAACTCTGCACCCGCTGCGACGACTGCATCCACGCCTGCGAAGCCGGCATCCTCCATCGCGGTTCCGGCGGCTTCCCCGAGGTCCGATTCGAGGAATCGGGCTGCGACTTCTGCGGAGACTGCCTGGAAGCCTGCCGCAGCGGCGCCCTGGATGCTCCCCATCCGGCTCCCTCCCTGGCTTGGCAGTGGAAGGCGGAAATCGCCGACAGCTGCTTCAGCATACGCGGGATCGTCTGCCGCGCCTGCGGCGACGCCTGCGACACCGACGCCATCCGCTTCGAACTCAAGCCGGGAGGAAAGGCCATACCCACGGTGGATGCAGGATCGTGCAACGGTTGCGGCGAGTGCCTGGTCGTCTGCCCCGAGAATTCCGTTTCCCTTCGGATCCCGAAATCCACATTCACCAACGAGGAGTACAGATGAACCTGTGCAGTCTCATCGTTCATACACGGCCCGAAAAGGGTCCGCAGGTGGAACAGTCGCTCAATCGCATCCCCGGCGTGGAAGTCCATGGCGGGGTGGATGAAGGCAAGCTGATCGTCACTGTGGAGGACACCGACGAGAGCCCCGCCAGTGACACCATGATGAGCTTTCATGACATTGAGGGCGTAGTCAGTGCAACCCTGATTTACCACTACGGTGGGGATGATCTTAACGAGGAGGTAATCCGTGAGCTTAACTAGACGAGACTTCATCAAGAGCAACGCCATCGCGGCAGCCGCGGCTACCGCAGGCGTGACAGTGCCGGCCGGCAAGACCGCACTGGCCGGAGAAGATGCTGGCGTACGCTGGGACAAGGCCGCCTGCCGTTACTGTGGCACTGGCTGCAGTGTGCTCATCGGCACCAAGGATGGCAAGGTGGTGGCCAGCCAGGGGGACCCCGACGCACCGGTGAACAAGGGCCTGAACTGCATCAAGGGCTACTTCCTGCCCAAGATCCTCTACGGGCAGGACCGCCTCACCCAGCCGCTGATGCGCAAGAAGAACGGCAAGTTCGACAAGAACGGCGACTTCGAGCCGGTAAGCTGGGAAGAGGCCTTCAAGACCATGGCGGAGAAGTTCGTCAAGGCCCGCAAGGAGAAAGGCCCCAAGGGCATCGGCATGTTCGGTTCGGGCCAGTGGACGGTGTGGGAAGGCTACGCCGCTTCCAAGCTGATCAAGGCCGGCTTCCGTTCCAACAGCCTGGAGCCCAATGCCCGCCACTGCATGGCTTCCGCCGTGGGAGCATTCATCCGCGGCTTCGGCATCGACGAGCCCATGGGCTGCTATGACGACCTCGAGCACGCCGACGTCTTCGTGCTCTGGGGCTCCAACATGGCGGAGATGCACCCGATCCTCTGGTCGCGTCTCACCGACACCCGCCTGACCAAGCCCGGCTGCGAAGTGCACGTGCTCTCCACCTACAAGCACCGCTGCTTCGAGCTGGCCGACAACGGCATGGTGTTCAAGCCCCAGACCGACCTGGCGATCCTCAACTTCATCGCCAACTACATCATCCAGAACAAGGCGTACAACAAGGAGTTCATCGAGAAGCACGTCCAGTTCAACAAGACGCCCACCGACATCGGCTATGGCCTGCGTCCGGAGGATCCGCGCGAGAAGAAGGCCAAGAACCGCGCCAAGGGCAAGCTGACCAAGATCACCTTCGAGGAGTATGCCAAGTCGGTGGAGCCCTACACGGTGGAATACGCTTCCAAGCTCTCCGGCGTGCCCAAGAAGAACCTGTTGCGGCTGGCCAAGGCCTACGCCGATCCCAAGAAGAAGGTCTCTTCCTACTGGACCATGGGCTTCAACCAGCACACCCGGGGCGTGTGGGTGAACGGCCTGCTCTACAACGTGCACCTGCTGATGGGCAAGATCTCCGAGCCCGGCAACAGCCCCTTCTCCCTCACGGGCCAGCCCTCGGCCTGCGGTACCGCCCGCGAGGTGGGCACCTTCACGCACCGGCTGCCGGCCGACCTGGTGGTCAAGAGCGACGCCCACTGCAAGTTCGCGGAGAAGGTGTGGAAGCTCCCCGAAGGGACCATTCCACGCGCCAAGGACCCCAAGATGGGCAAGACCCTGATCCACGCGGTGGCCATGCACCGGGCCCTCAAGGACGGCAAGATGAACTGCTTCTGGGTCATGTGCAACAACAACATGCAGGCCGCCGCCAACATGAACGTGGAGTCCTACCCCGGCTGGCGCAACCCGGACAACTTCATCGTGGTGTCCGACCCCTATCCCACGGTCTCGGCCCAGGCCGCCGACCTTATCCTGCCCACCGCCATGTGGATCGAGAAGGAGGGCGCCTATGGCAACGCCGAGCGTCGTACCCAATTCTGGCGCCAGCAGGTGAAGGCACCCGGTGACGCCAAGTCCGACCTGTGGCAGATCATGGAGTTCTCCAAGTACGTCAAGGTCGACGACGTCTGGGACGAGGAGCTGCTGGCCAAGGCACCGGAGTACAAGGGCAAGACTCTCTACGACGTGCTCTACACGAACGGCCAGGTGGACAAGTTCCCCTTCGAGGGCAAGATCAAGGACGACCGCGGCAACGAGTACGACAACGACGAATCGGCCCACTTCGGCTTCTACGTGCAGAAGGGCCTGTTCGAAGAGTATCGTCTCTTCAACTCGGCGCCCGGCATTCCCAAGAAGGGCCACGAGATGGCGCCCTTTGAGGCCTACCACAAGGCCCGCGGCCTTCGTTGGCCGGTGATCGACGGCAAGGAGACCCTCTGGCGGTTCCGCGAAGGCTACGATCCCCATGTACCGAAGGGCAAGGGCGTGTACTTCTACGGCAACGCGAAGAAGAACGGTGGTCGCGCCAACATCATCTTCGCACCCTACGAGCCGCCGGCGGAGAGCCCGGACAAGGAGTACCCGCTGTGGCTGTGCACCGGCCGCGTCCTGGAGCACTGGCATTCCGGTTCCATGACCCGCCGGGTCCCCGAGCTCTACCGGGCCATGCCGGACGCCGTGGTCTACATGAACAAAAAGGACGCCAAGAAGTACAAGCTGCGCAACGGCCGCCTGGCGAAGATCCAGTCCCGCAGGGGCGAGATCATCTGCAAGGTGGAGACCCGGGGCCGCAACCAGCCGCCCGAGGGGCTGATCTTCATCCCCTGGTTCGACGCTGGCCGGCTGGTGAACAAGCTGACGCTCGACGCCACCGATCCGCTCTCCAAGGAGACGGATTACAAGAAGTGCGCGGTGCGAATCAGCAAGGCGTAAAAGTGGGTGGCCCGCCCTGCGGGGCGGGCCGTTTTCCAACCGGACTCTGAATCATGGCAGAATCGGACAGCAAGAGCAGGGGCATGAACCGGCGGCAGTTTCTCAGCACCACGCTGAAGACCGTCTGCAGCGTGGGCCTCATGGGCGTGGGACTGGGATTTTACGCCCAGCGCGCCAATTCGCTGCCGCCCATGGCGATTCGCCCCCCGGGCGCCCTGCCGGAAGAGGATTTTCTCAGCGCCTGCATCCGGTGTGGCCTCTGTGTCCGTGATTGCCCCTACGACATTCTCTTCCTGGGCCAGCTCGGGGATGACATACCCACTGGCTCGCCCTATTTCATCGCTCGCACGGGTCCCTGCGAAATGTGCGAGGACATTCCCTGCGTGAAGGCCTGCCCCACCAATGCCCTGGACCACTCCCTGACCAACATCGAAGACGCGCGCATGGGGCTGGCCGTCGTGGTGGACCAGGAGACCTGCATCGCCTTCCAGGGGCTGCGTTGTGAAGTCTGCTTCAACGTGTGCCCCATCCGCGGCAAGGCGATCACCCTGGACATGCAGCACAACGTGCGCTCCGGCAAGCACGCGCTCTTCATTCCGGTGGTCCATTCCGAGGCGTGCACCGGCTGCGGTCTCTGCGAAAAGGCCTGTATCCTCGAAAAGGCGGCCATCAAGGTGTTCCCCCGCGATCTGGCCAAGGGTGAACTGGGACAACACTACAGATTTGGCTGGAAGGAGAAGGAAAAGGCGGGCAAGGCGCTGGTGACCCCCGATGTGGAACACCAGTACAACCTGCCGGAAGGGGTGCGCTATGAACTGCAGGGAGAAGGGCTGATCATCGAGAAGAAGGCAGAGGCTCCCCCCCAGGATTCCCCCTTCTCGAGCAACCCGCTGGATACGTTGAACCGCAAGAACAAGGAGCCCAACTGATGGCCAACCTTCCCCAGGATGTCGGGCGCGAAGCCGTTCAGGCCAAGGGCTGGTTCAAGGCACACCGGTGGCTGCTGCTGCGCCGTGCCAGCCAGCTGGGCATCATCGCCCTCTTCCTGGCCGGCCCCCTGCTGGACATCTGGATCGTCAAGGGAAATCTCGCCTACAGCTACACCCTGGACGTTCTGCCCCTCACCGATCCTTACGTGCTTCTGCAGGCGCTCGTCGGAGGCGTCATCCCCGAAGCGGTCGCCATCGTGGGTGTCGCCATCGTGCTGGCCTTCTACAGCCTGGTTGGAGGCCGTGTCTACTGCTCCTGGGTATGCCCGGTGAACATGATCACCGATGCCGCCGCCTGGCTCCGCCGCAAGCTCGGAATCCGCGGCACCAGCCATGCCTCGAGGAGCACCCGGTTCTGGATACTGGGCGCCACCTTCCTTCTGTCGGCCATCACGGGCAGCATCGTTTGGGAGCTGGTGAATCCCGTATCCATCACCTTGCGGGCCATCCTGTTCGGCGTGGGCCTGGCATGGATTCTGATTCTCGCCATTTTCCTGTTCGACCTGCTGGTGGCACGGGATGGATGGTGTGGCCACTACTGCCCGGTCGGGGCTTTCTACAGCCTGCTGAGCACGTGGGCCCCCCTGCGGGTGGTGGCAGCCAACCGGGAGGCCTGCGACGACTGCATGGATTGCTTCAACGTCTGCCCGGAGCCCCAGGTCATCAAACCCGCCCTGAAGGGCGCGGCCAAGGGCATCGGGCCCGTGATACAGGCCAATCAGTGCACCAACTGCGGCCGTTGCATCGACGTCTGTGCCGAAGAGGTATTCCGGTTCGGCAATCGTTATTCCACTGACCCAGGGATCGACACGAAACCCAAGCCTGTCGATCAAGTTCAACCGACAAGTTCCTGAATGTTCCAACCCCAGCTACTTGAGTTGATGGAGATGAAGATGAAAAAAACACTTACCGCAGCCATCGTGGCTTCCGGCCTGCTTTTCACCATGGGTTCCACCACTGTTTTCGCCGGTGAGAAAGTGGCTTCGCTTCGCGGCGCTTATGACATCAAGGCGGAATCCCTGAAACCGACCAAGAAAAAGGTCGTGTCCCAGGAAGGCGGCTTCGAGCGATCGTACAAGCAGCAACCGCCCATGATTCCCCACAAGATCGACAAGTACCGCATCACCCTCAAGAACAACGGATGCATGAAGTGCCACGACGAGAAAAACTACAAGAAGGAGAAGGCACCCCTGGTCGGTGAAAGCCACTTCATCAGTCGTGACGGCAAGAAGCTCGATCACATTTCCAGCCGCCGCTACTTCTGCAACCAGTGTCACGCACCCCAGGTCGACGCCAAACCGCTGGTAGAGAATGAATTCGCCGGCCTGAAATAATATAATTTTTTCTTGGCGGGCCGCTTTTCCCACTGGGTAAAGCGGCCCATTCTTGGATAATTCAACTTCGATTCGGATAAACAAATCATGACCAAAGGGCAGCAAAAGGGCACCTTGTCCATTCTCATTGTCGGCATCATCCTGGGTATTGCACTCTGGGGTGGTTTCAACTGGACCTTGGAACTGACCAACACGGAACAGTTCTGCATCTCCTGCCACGAGATGCGGGACACCCCCTACGAAGAGTTGCAGGACACCATCCACTTCACCAACCGCACCGGTGTTCGTGCCACCTGTCCCGACTGCCACGTGCCCCGGGAGTGGATCCACAAGATCGTCCGCAAGATCAAGGCTTCCAACGAGCTCTACCACCATTTCATCGTGAAGGACGTGGACACCCCGGAAAAATTCGAAGCCAAGCGCCTGGAGCTGGCACAACACGTGTGGAAGGCGATGAAGGACACCGATTCCCGCGAGTGCCGCAACTGCCACGATTTCGACTCCATGGACTTCGAACGCCAGGAGAGCCGCGCGGCGGATCGCCACGAAGAGGCCATAGACAACAACTACACCTGCATCGATTGCCACAAGGGCATTGCGCACCAGCTGCCGGAGGGCTACGTGCCCGAAACCCCGGGAGAAGAAGAGTAACGAAGCGGTTGCCAGGAACAGAAAAGGCGGTCCTGCTGGGCCGCCTTTTCCATTCCCGACCGCCTTCTCATGACTGCAATCAAGGACAACCCCGAAACGAGGATATAGATTTTCCCGAGGTTGGATGAAGTATCCGGCCTTTTCCGGTGGATTGTGTGGTGGCCCGATGGCCACCACTTTTTTTGTCAGGCCCGGTGCCGTTCCAGGATCACGGGGTCGCTCAGGCCGTGGAGCACCTGGAGCTCCCTCTTCCGCATCGCCACGTCCGACACGGCCCGGCTGAAGAACCCCCTCAACGGCCGCTTGAGGTGCGGCAACACCTCGCGCTTGGGAATTCTCTTCAGGGCACAGAAAATGGCCAGCGCGTAGGTTGCATCCCACCTGGAGAGGTGGTCCTCCTCCACCAGCCGCCCCCCCCGGATGTCCAGGGCCGCTCCCCGCAGGAACAGGGGGAGGCTGTTGGCGTAGATCACCCCGAACCCCATGAAGATCGCCACCAGGTCGATGCCGTGCGACCACCTGGGGGCACCACCCGGCGGCAGCTCCCCGAGGCCGCGAACCAGGTACTCGGCAAGCATCCGGGAGAAGCTGGCGACGAGCACCTCCCGGTTTGCCACCAGGCGCGCCTCGTAGATGATGGGCAGGGCGGCATCCAGCTTCAGCCTGTGCGCTCCGTGAAAGGCCTGCCTGGCGTCCCTCGGCGGGACCACCTTGGTGCGCAGATGGTAATGCGTGGAATCCAGAACCTGCCAGGGCCAGTGCGACATGCCCGCGTACTCGGCCGCCTTGGAGAAGATCAGTTCCGCCCTGCCCTGGACGCTCTGAACCTCTGCCGGAAAGTGGGCGTCGTCCGCCAGTACCAGTCGCGTCTGTAGATGGAAGATGCTGCCCGAGAGGTTTCGAAAAGCCCAGCCGTACGCATCGAAGAGCCACCGAATGGAGTGCTCGTTGAGCGGCGGCCTCCTGTTGAACAATGCTGAAAACAAGTTCGCTTTCCTGCTAAACTCTGGGCCGGAATTTCAGGGTACCTGCATGATACTAGAAAACTATTACAGAATTAACCAGAACAGGGTGCTGGTGTCCCGGCAGCAGGCCAGCAATTTTGCCAAGCAGATCGCCAACGACTTCAACCCGATCCACGACGTAGACTCCAAGCGCTTCTGCGTACCCGGTGATCTTCTCTTCAGCCTGGTCCTCAACCATTACGGTCTCAACCGGCACATGCGTTTCGTCTTCTCCGGCATGGTCAACGACAACATCCAGCTGATATTCCCCGACTCGGATGCACACGAACTGACCATCACGGGCGACAACGGCAAGGAGTATCTGCACCTGGAACGCCACGGAGAGGCCACCCGGGAACCGGGGGTGATCGAAAGGCTGGTCAAAGTCTACGTGGCCTTTTCCGGGCAGGCCTTCCCGCATATCCTGGTGCCCCTCATGGAAGAAAAGGGGGTGATGATCAACCCGGACCGGCCGTTGATCATCTACGAGAGCATGGAGATCCACCTGGACAGGCTCGACCTGGAAGACCCCGTCCTGAACCTGAGCGGTACCTCGCTCGAGGTTCAGGGCAAGCGCGGCAAGGTCGCGCTGGAATTCACCCTGGACGACGGCGGAAAGACCGTGGGGCACGGCATCAAGAACATGGTGCTCTCGGGGCTGCGTCCCTTCGACGCGGAACGCATGCAGGAGGTGGTGGAGGATTATCACCGGCGCATGCAGCAGGGCGCCTGAATCCGCGGCTTCGGCTCAGCGCTTTCTCTTCGATTCCCGGTACCGCACCACCAGCGTGGTGATGCCCAGTGCAATTCCCGTCGAGAGCGTCATGCGCGCCAGCCACTCCGGCCACGCCGGATTCGGCGTGAGCAGTGCGAAGGCGCCGATGACGACGAGCCAGAAGGAGACCTTGATGAGGAGCGAGGTTTTCATCCCGGAATGATCAGCGGCTGGCGCTCACCGTCGCCGAAACCGAGTCTGAGAAACGCAGCGCGTGGGGCTTGTCCACCTCCACCTCGGCATGGCGGATCTCGGGGTTGGACATCACTAGGTCCAGCACCTCTGCCGCCAGCCGTTCCAGCAGCAGGAAGCGCCCGCCTTCCACCATGCTGATGATCTCCTTGGTGATGGTACGGTAGTTGACCGCATACTTGACGTCATCTGTCTCCGCAGCGTCGTCGGCCTTGTAGCTGAAACGCACGTTGATCACCACGTCCTGACGTTTCTGCAGCTCGTCGTCGTTGAAGCCGATGTAGGTGCGAAGCCTCAGGTCCTTGATCTTGATCGTGATCATCGCAGCTTGACGAGGGTAAGGAATTCTTCCCTTGTGCTCTGATTCTCCCGGAAGGTTCCGAGCATCATGGAGGTAGTGGTCAACGAGTTCTGCTTCTGCACACCGCGCATCATCATGCACAGGTGGGATGCCTCGATGATAACACCCACCCCCTTGGCACCGATCACCTGCTCGATGGCCAGGGCGATCTGGGTGGTGAGCTGTTCCTGGATCTGCAACCGCCTGGCGTACATGTCGACGATACGAGCCACCTTGGAGAGGCCGATCACCTTGCCATCGGGCAGGTAGGCGACGTGTGCCTTGCCGATGAAGGGCAGCATGTGGTGCTCGCACAGGGAATAGAGCTCGATGTCCTTGACAATCACCATCTCGTCGTTATCCGAGGGAAAGATCGCGTCGTTCACGATCTCTTCCAGGGACTGCTCGTATCCCCGGGTGAGGAACTCCATCGCCTTGGCCGCCCGCTCTGGTGTCCTCAGCAGCCCTTCACGTGAGATGTCCTCCCCGACCTGCGTGATGATCTCACGGTAGCACCGCGCCAGCCCCTCGATGTTCTCTTCGCTCATGTTTGGTGTATCCCTCTCGTCGAGATCGGCTCGAGTATAGCGGGAAAAAGGTCGTGGTTCCCGCAAGGATGACCCAGGATTTCGGGCATGAAAAAAGCCCACCACACGGTGGGCTTTTCTGCTGTATGGCGCGCCAGGAAGGATGGCTCACGCTTCGCGTTCGCTCTGCGCGCCTTCGGCGCTTGTCGAACCGAGCCTTTTGGATTTCGTCGGAGGTTCGAATCTCCTTCGTAGCCGGGCATGAAAAAAGCCCACCACACGGTGAGCTTTTCTGCTGTATGGCGCGCCAGGAAGGATTCGAACCTCCGACCGCTCGGTTCGTAGCCGAGTACTCTATCCAGCTGAGCTACTGGCGCGTGGGTGGCAAATTTTGCGGCTTTGCCGGCCGTTTGTCAATGGAGGCAGATGGCGGAGAGCGAGGGATTGGCTCCCTGCGGTCGCCTCTGCTCCGCGGTCGAACCCGGCCTGTTTGAATCGAAGGTTCGAATCCCGCTCATTTCAGGGCCAGTGCTGCTTCAGCTTCGCGGCATTGTCCCAACAGATGGCGGAGAGCGAGGGATTCGAACCCTCGATGGGCGTTAACCCATACACCCTTAGCAGGGGTGCGCCTTCAGCCACTCGGCCAGCTCTCCGGTACGGACCTTCCTGCATCCGCAAACGAATCAGGGGCGCAATTCTAGCCGCCCCTGACCGATTTTGCCAGTGCTTATGACTCCCCGGTTCCTTCCGTGGAAAGGTTTCCCGCCTCTTCCAGCTGTTCCGCCTTGATGCGCTCGTAGATCTCCTCCCGGTGAACGGAGATGTCCCTTGGGGCGTTCACGCCGATGCGCACCTGGTTGCCTTTCACACCGAGCACGGTAACGGTGACATCGTCACCGATCATCAGGGTCTCCCCGACCCTGCGCGTCAATATCAACATGAGTCAAAACTCCTCGTCTAAGTTCCTTTCGGCTCCCGGCCACTTTCCCGGCGGCCGGGATCACCCGGTCAAACCAAGCCTGGTCCGTTTGATTATAATCATTGACGACGCCTCATTCTACTGTTCACTTGAATAATCCACATTGGATTTTTGAATCAGGCATCGACCCGATCGAGGTGAAAAGCTTCGTGGAGCGTACGGACTGCCAGCTCCAGGTATTTCTCCTCGACGATGACGGAAATCTTGATCTCCGAGGTGGAGATCATCTGGATGTTGATCTGCTCGTCGGCAAGGGCCTTGAACATGGTGCTGGCGATGCCGGCGTGGGAGCGCATGCCCACCCCCACGAGGGCGATCTTGACGATCTTGTCATCGGCCTCCACTTCCCGGGCCCCCAGTTCGTCCGCGGTCCTGCGCAGAATCTCGAGGGCGCGGTCCAGGTCGTTGCGGTGCACGGTGAAGGTGAAGTCGGTGGTGCCGTCCTTGCCGATGTTCTGGACGATCATGTCCACCTCGATGTTGGCCTCACCGATGGGACCGAGGATCTGGTAGGCCACGCCGGGGTGGTCGGGCACGCCCCGGATGGTGAGCTTGGCCTCGTCGCGGCTGAAAGCGATGCCTGAGATCTTTGCCTGTTCCACGTTCTCGTCCTCTTCCAGGGTGATGAGCGTCCCCTCGCCCTCTTCGAAACTGGAGAGAACGCGCAGGGGCACATTGTACTTGCCGGCAAACTCCACCGAGCGGATCTGCAGCACCTTGGAGCCCGAGCTGGCCATCTCCAGCATCTCCTCGAAGGTGATGCGGTCGAGGCGGCGCGCCTTGGGTTCCACGCGCGGGTCGGTGGTGTAGACGCCGTCCACGTCGGTGTAGATCTGGCACTCGTCCGCCTTCAGCGCCGCCGCCATGGCCACCGCCGTGGTGTCGGAACCGCCGCGCCCCAGGGTGGTGATGGCGCCGGTCTCGTCCACGCCCTGGAAGCCGGCCACCACCACCACGCGCCCGGCCTCGAGGTCGGCGCGCACCCGGGTTCCGTCGATGTCCATGATGCGCGCCTTGCTGTGAGCGCTGTCGGTGCGGATGTGGACTTGGCCGCCGGTGTAGGAGCGGGCGTCCATCCCCAGGCGGTGCAGCGCCATGGCCAGCAGGGCGATGGTCACCTGCTCACCGGTGGAGAGCAGCACGTCCATCTCGCGCGGGCTGGGGTCGGGATTGATCTCCCTGGCCAGTTCGATGAGCCGGTTGGTCTCGCCCGACATGGCGGAGACCACCACCACCACCTGGTTGCCGCGGTCGTGCCAAGATTTCACCTTCTCGGCCACAGCGCGAATGCGTTCCACGCTGCCCACCGAGGTGCCGCCGTATTTCTGAACGATGAGTGCCATCTGTCTAGGGTTCCAGGATGTAACGAAACGGCCCGGCAATGCCGGGCCGCGGCGAATTATAACCGGCGGCCGACGCTTATCCCAACCGCTCCCTCACCCAGGGTTCCACCGAGGCCAGGGCCGCGGGCAGGGCGCCGGGATCGGTGCCGCCCGCCTGGGCCATGTCGGGCCGCCCGCCGCCGCGCCCGCCCACCTGCTCGGCCACCCTCTTGACCAGGTCGCCTGCCTTTACCCGGTCGGTGAGGTCCCTGGTGACACCGGCCACCAGGTTCACCTTGCCGTCGTTCACCGTCGCCAGCACGATGACGGCGGAACCGAGCTTGTTCTTGAGCTGGTCCAGGGTATCGCGCAGGGTCTTGACGTCGGCCCCCTCCAGGGTGGCGGCCAGCACCTTCGCCTCGCCCAGGTTGACGGCCTGCGAGGCCAGGTCGGAGCCGGCCGCCGAGGCCAGCTTCGCCTTGAGCCGTTCCATCTCCTTCTCCTGCCGGCGGCTCTTCTCCAGCAGGGCGCGGACCTTCTCCTCCACGTCGTCGAGGCCGGACTTCACCAGGCCGGCGATCTCCTGCAGCCGATCCTCGGCCTGCTGGACCCACTCGATGGCGCGCTCGCCGGTGACCGCCTCGATACGGCGCACGCCCGAGGCGATGCCCCCCTCGCTGACGATCTTGAACAGGCCGATGTCGCCGGTGGCGCGCACGTGGGTGCCGCCGCACAGCTCGATGGAGAAATCACCCATGCGCAGCACCCGCACCTGCTCCTCGTACTTCTCGCCGAAGAGCGCCATGGCGCCGGCGGCCTTGGCGTCCTCCAGGGCCATGATGCGGGTCTCCACCACCAGGTTCTCGCGGATCTTGTCGTTCACCAGCCGCTCGATGGCGTGGAGCTGCTCGCGGGTGAGCGGCTCGAAATGGGAAAAGTCGAACCGCAGCCGTTCGGCCTCCACCAGGGAGCCCTTCTGCTGCACATGCTCGCCCAGGAGCTGGCGCAGGGCGGCGTGGAGCAGGTGGGTGGCGGAATGGTTGAGGGCGATGGCGCGCCGGTTCTCGGCATCCACCTCCGCCTCCAGGGTGTCGCCCACATGCAGCTCGCCGCGCACCACCCGGCCCAGGTGGCCGATCACCTTGCCGCCCTGCTTGCGGGTGTCCTCCACCTCGAAATCGCCCTGCTCCGCCCGCAACCAGCCGCGGTCGCCCACCTGGCCACCCGACTCGGCGTAGAAGGGGGTCTTGTCCAGTACCACCAGGCCGCTTTCGCCCTCGCCCAGGGTCTCCACCGACTCGCCGTTGCGGAACAGGCCGATGATGGTGGCCTGGTCGCGCAGCCGCTCGTAGCCGGTGAAGTCGGTCTCCCCTTCCACCTGGAGCTGCCCCTGGTCGTCCATGCCGAAGCGGCTGGCGGCCCGGGCGCGCTGGCGCTGGGCGTTCATCTCCCGCTCGAAGCCCAGCTCGTCGATGTGCAGCCCCCGCTCGCGGGCGATGTCGGCGGTGAGATCGGCGGGGAAGCCGTAGGTGTCGTAGAGCTTGAAGACCAGCTCGCCGGGCAGGGTGTCGCCTTCGAGCCGGTCGATGGCCTCTTCCAGAATGCGCATCCCCTGCTCGATGGTCTCGGCGAAGCGCTCCTCCTCCAGGCGCAGCACCTTGACCACGGTATCGCGCGCCTTGGGCAGCTCGGGATAGGCGTCGCCCATCTGCTCGATGAGGGGGTCCACCAGCTTGTGGAAGAAGGGTTCCTTACAACCGAGCTGGTAACCGTGGCGGATGGCGCGCCGGATGATGCGGCGCAGCACATAGCCCCGGCCCTCGTTGCTGGGGGTCACCCCGTCCACGATGAGAAAGGCGGTGGAGCGGATGTGGTCGGCGATCACCCGCAGGGACTTGCTCTCCAGGTCGGTGGCGCCGGTCACCTCGGCGGCGGCGCGGATCAGCGCCTGGAAGAGGTCGATCTCGTAGTTGGAGTGGACCCCCTGGAGCACCGCCGCCAGCCGCTCCAGCCCCATGCCGGTGTCCACCGAGGGCTTGGGCAGGGGGGTGAGGTTGCCGTCGGCGTCGCGGTTGTACTGCATGAAGACCAGGTTCCAGATCTCGATGTAGCGGTCACCGTCCTCTTCGGGCGTGCCGGGCGGACCGCCTGGAACTTCGGGGCCGTGGTCGTAGAAGATCTCGGAACAGGGGCCGCAGGGGCCGGTGTCGCCCATGGACCAGAAGTTGTCGCTCTCGTAGCGCTTGCCGCCCGGCTTGTCACCGATGCGGGAGAAGCGCGCCGGATCGACGCCGATCTCCTCCAGCCAGACGCGGGCCGCCTCCTCGTCCTCTTCGTAGACGGTGATCCAGAGG
>JALWGP010000358.1 GCA_027038775.1 Sedimenticola sp.
AAAAAATAGAAGATGCAGAACTCTATATAAAAGAAACATACGTTGACGGAGCTGGAATGCTCAAGCGTATCCGTCCACGCGCTCAAGGTAGGGCATTCCCTATTCGCCGTCGCTATAGCCATATCACTATTGTTTTAGACTCTAAAAACAACGAAGAATAATGGGACAGAAAGTTAATCCAATTGCAAATAGGTTAGGTTTTATTCGCGGCTGGGACTCTAACTGGTTCGGCGGAAGAAGCTATGCCGACAATCTTATCGAAGACGAACAGATTCGTAAGTATCTGCGCGTTCGTCTAGCTAAGGCTGATATTTCACGCATTATTATCGAGCGTACTAATAAGCTCATTACCGTAACTATTAGAACAGCACGTCCCGGTATGATTATTGGCAAGGGCGGTAAAGAAGTAGACAAGCTCAAGGAAGAGCTGAAGAAAATCACAAAAGGTAAAGAGGTTCAGGTTAATATTGACGAGGTTAAGCGCCCAGAGCTTGATGCACTCATCGTGGCAAATAATATTGCCCGTCAGATAGAGAACCGTGTTGCATACCGTCGTGCAGTAAAGACTGCTATAGCCAACTCAATGCGCATGGGTGCCAAGGGTATTAAAGTACGTGTTTCTGGCCGTCTGAATGGGGCTGAAATGGCACGTAGCGAGGAGTATAAGGAGGGCCGTATCCCTCTGCACACATTCCGCGCCGATATTGATTACGCCCTTGTAGAAGCTCACACAAAGCAGGGACGTCTGGGCGTGAAAGTATGGATATTCAAAGGTGAGGTTTATGGTAAGCGTGACCTGTCTCCACGCGCAGAAACACACAAAGCTAGGCCAGCCGCAGGCCGTGGTCGCCGTGGTGGACCGGGAGCGGTACGCTCGGGAGGCCTTGGCCGCGGCGTTCCGTATCCTGGGCGAGGGCCAGCTGGCGCTGACCAAGTTCCTGCTCGTCACCGATGCGCCGGTGGATCCCCGGGCGTTCCGTCCGACCCTCGAGGCGGTGCTGGAGCGGACGGATCTGTCCCGGGACCTCCACGTCGTCCCGGAGACGGCCATGGACACGTTGGACTACGCGGGACCCGAGGTCAACCGCGGCTCGAAGGGTGTCTTAATCGGCGTCGGCCCGCCACGGCGGAAGTTGCCCGGAGGGCTCGAGGGCCTCACTCTGCCCTCCGGCTTCGGTCCGGCCCACGCTTTCTGCCGCGGGTGCGCGGTGGTCTCGGGTCCGTCGTGGGAGCAGGAGCCGGGCGCCGCGGGTCGGCTTGCGGGTTCCGGTGCACTGGCGGAGTGGCCACTCGTGGTGCTCGTGGACGATGCCGGCGCGGCCACCGTTTCGGAGACGGCGTTCCTCTGGACGGCATTCACACGGTTCGATCCAGCGCGGGACCTGGTGGCGGCCTCGGCACGCCTCGAGGGTAACGCGATCGTCCGCGAGGCCCCCGTGGTCCTCGATGCACGGATGAAACCGTGGTACCCCGCGGTGGTGGAGTGTGACCCAGAGACGGCTCGGACGGTGGAGCGACGGTGGAACGAGTATTTTCCGGAGGGTGGTGTGGCGATGGGCGACTCCAGTACCGCCCATCTCGACAGGGCGCCGTAAGGGAGGCCACGATGCGGGGATGGCAACGGTTCGGTGCGGTATTGGTTCTGGCGCTGGCGTCGGCGGGCTCGATCCGGGGAGCGGAGGGTGTACGGCAGCAGCCGCCGATCCCCGATGGGCTGACGGCCGGTGAGGTCCGGACCATCACGGTGTTCCGGGAGGCGGCGGACTCCGTCGTCTTCATCACCTCGGTGGCGCTTCGGCGAGACCTGTTCACCCTCGACGTGCTCCAGGTGCCGCAGGGCTCCGGCTCGGGTTTCGTCTGGGACCGGAAGGGGCACATCGTGACGAACTTCCACGTCATCTCCGAGGGCGACCGGTTCCGGGTGCCCCTGGCGGACGGCAGCGAATGGAACGCCATCGTGGTCGGCGCCGCACCGAACAAGGACCTGGCCGTGCTCAAGATCGAAGCGGAACCCTCCCAACTCCACCCCGTCCCCCTGGGCGAATCGAGCAACCTGCAAGTGGGGCAGTTTGTCGTCGCCATCGGCAATCCTTTTGGCTTCGAGCGCACCCTGACCGTGGGCGTCATCAGCGCCCTGGGCCGCGTCATCGAAAGCCCGGACCAGAGCTTCATCGGCGAGATCATCCAGACCGACGCGGCCATCAACCCCGGCAATTCGGGCGGCCCCCTGCTGGACCTGCAAGGGCGGGTCATCGGCGTCAACACGGCTATCTTTAGCCCCAGGCGGGCTTCGGCGGGCATCGGCTTTGCCGTCCCGGTCGATACGGTCCGCCGCGTCGTCCCGGCC
>JALWGP010000359.1 GCA_027038775.1 Sedimenticola sp.
ACCTCACCGATCCGGCCCGGCTGCCGCTGCGCACCATCCGGGTGGAGGACCACTTCCGTCACCTGGATCGGGCCGAACTGCAGCGTGCGCTCACGGCTGCGGTGGATGGCGGCTTTTTCAGCGTGGACCTGGAGAAGGTGCGCCAGGCCGCCCTGCGTCTGCCCTGGGTGGCCGGGGCGCGGGTCACCCGCATCTGGCCCGACCGGCTGCAGGTGGAGATTGTCGAGCAGGTGCCGGTGGCCCGCTGGAACGACGGTGGGCTGGTGAACGGCAACGGCGAGGTGTTCTACCCGAAAGGCGGGAAAGGGCTTGCCCTGCCGCTGAAGTTTCGCGGGCCGGAAGGCAAGGCGGCCCAGATGCTCGCCTTCTACCGCGACGTCCAGCCCGGCTTCCGTCGCCGGAACCTGGAGATCCGGGAGCTGGTGCTGGACCGGCGCGGTGAGTGGCGGCTGAAACTGGACGACGGGCTCCTGGTGGTGGTGGGCCGCGAGCAGCAGCAGTATCGGATCGAGCGGCTGCTGGACACCTACGCCGTGCTCGGCCAGGCCGGCCGCAACCTCCGCCGCATCGATCTCAGGTACGAACAGGGGTTCGCCGTGGCCTGGCGACCGGAAGAGAAGGGCTGATCATGCGCAAAGACAGGAACATCATCGTGGGACTGGACATCGGCACCTCCAAGGTGGTGGCCATCGTCGGCGAGGTGAAGGTGGACGGCGAGATCGAGATCATCGGTATCGGCACCCACCCCTCCCACGGCCTGAAGAAGGGGGTGGTGGTCAACATCGAGTCCACGGTGCAGTCGATCCAGCGTGCCGTGGAGGAGGCGGAGCTGATGTCCGGCGTGGAGATCGACTCGGTCTACGCCGGCATCGCCGGCAGCCACGTCTCCAGCCTCAACTCCCACGGCATCGTGGGCATCAACGACGGCGAGGTCTCTCCCTCCGACGTGGAGCGGGTGATCGACGCGGCACGGGCAGTGCCCATTCCCGCCGACCAGCGCATCCTCCACATCCTGCCCCAGGAGTTCATCATCGACGGGCAGGAGGGGATCCACGAGCCGGTGGGCATGTCGGGGGTGCGGCTGGAGGTCCAGGTGCACATGGTCACCGGCGCAGTGAGCGCGGCGCAGAATATCATCAAGTGCGTGCGCCGCTGCGGCCTCGAGGTGCAGGACCTGATCCTGGAACAGATCGCCTCGAGCTACTCGGTGCTCGACGACGAGGAGAAGGAGCTGGGCGTCTGCCTGGTGGACATCGGTGGCGGTACCACCGACATCGCCGTTTTCGCCGGCGGCTCCATTCGCCACACCGCGGTGATCCCCATCGCCGGCGACCAGGTGACCAACGACATCGCCGTGGCCCTGCGCACCCCCACGCACCACGCCGAGGAGATCAAGCTCAAGTACGCCTGTGCCCTGAGCAAGCTGCCGGCGGCGGAGGAGACCATCGAGGTCCCCAGCATCGGAGACCGGCCGCCGCGGCGCATGTCGCGCCAGACCCTGGCCGAGGTGGTGGAGCCCCGCTACGAGGAGCTGCTGGGGCTGGTGCAGGACGAGCTGCGCCGCTCCGGCTTCGAGAGCGTGGTGGCCGGTGGGATCGTGCTCACCGGCGGCAGCTCCAAGATGGAAGGACTGGTGGACCTGGCGGAGGAGGTGTTCCACATGCCGGTGCGCCTCGGCGTACCCCAGTACGTCACCGGCCTGGTGGACGTGGTGCGCAATCCCATCCACGCCACGGGCGTGGGGCTGCTGCTGTTCGGCCAGCAGAACAGCGCCATCAGCGTCCCCCACGAGAACAAGGGGATGCTCAGGGCGACCTGGGAGCGGATGAAGAGCTGGTTTCAGGGGAATTTTTGAGTTTTGAAGGTGTAGAGGGCGGGCCTGCAGGGACCGCGACAGAGAGTTCAATCAGGAGGTCAAGACGATGTTTGAATTGGTGGATGTAGACAGCCAGAACGCGATCATCAAGGTCATCGGCGTGGGCGGTGGCGGCGGCAACGCCGTCAACCACATGCTGCGGGCCAGTATCGAGGGGGTGGAGTTCATCTGCGCCAACACCGATGCCCAGGCGCTCAACAACTCCGAGGTGAAGACCACGCTGCAGATCGGTTCCAGCCTCACCAAGGGGCTGGGTGCCGGCGCCAACCCCCAGATCGGCCACCAGGCCGCCATGGAGGACAAGGAGCGCATCGCCGAGGCGCTGCAGGGCTCCGACATGGTCTTCATCACCGCCGGCATGGGCGGCGGCACCGGCACCGGCGCGGCGCCGGTGGTGGCCGAGGTGGCCCGGGAGCTGGGCGCCCTGACGGTGGCGGTGGTTACCAAGCCCTTCCCCTTCGAGGGCGACA
>JALWGP010000360.1 GCA_027038775.1 Sedimenticola sp.
GGAGAATCTCTCCTTCGACATCCTGGTAGTGCCTGAATTCCAGCTTTACCGTCTTCTCGCCATCCGGCGAGAACTCGGCCCGGTCCAGCTTGCGGCGCTTCTTGCCGCTGCGGCCGGCCAGTTTCATCACCAGCTTGCCGCGGGTCAGCTCCACGTTCTCCTTCACCTGGACCAGGGTGAAGCGGTAACGGTAGCGCGCGGGCTCCCCGGCGGGTTCCAGCTCGAAGTCGCGCACGTAGAGCGATCCGGCACCGCTGGAGATGAGGCCCTTGAGCATCTTCACCTCCGAGCGCAGGGCGGTGAGCTCGTCCTGGAGCTTCATCATCTCCTGCTGGAGCTGCCGGCTGGCCTGTCGCTCGATCTCCGCCTGGCGGCGGTAGCGCGCCACCTCCGCCCGGGCCTCCTCCAGCCTCCTCTCCTGCTCGGCCATCTCCGAGGCCAGGCGCAGCCGCTCGGCCAGCACCTTGCCGGCGTCGTAGCCGCCCTGCCGCTTGCCGTACTCGAAAACCTGCCACAGGGCGGCCAGGAGCAGCAGCAGGGCGAGCAACCACCAGCCCCAGTGGCGCCGGTCGTCGTGGTGGACGATGCGTGGCGGCCTCACCCGCATCGGCTTCACGTTGCCCGAACGCCGCCTCAAGGCAGCAGCCCCACCAGTTCCAGCCCGGCCGTCTCGGGCAGGCCGAACATCAGGTTCAGGTTCTGCACCGCCTGGCCGGCAGCGCCCTTCACCAGGTTGTCGATCACCGCCAGCACCACCACGGTGTCGCCACCGCCCGGGCGGTGCAGGGCGATGCGGCACTGGTTGGAGCCGCGCACGGAGCGGGTCTCCGGGTGGGAGCCTTCGGGCAGCACGTCCACGAAGGGCTCACCGGCGTAACGCGACGCGTAGAGCCCCTGCAGGTCGGGCGCCCCGCCCGCTTTCAGCGGCACGTAGAGGGTGGCGTGGATGCCCCGGATCATGGGCAGCAGGTGGGGCACGAAGGTGAGGCGCACGGGCCGGTCGAGCGCACTCGAGAGGTTCTGCTCGATCTCCGGCTGGTGACGGTGGCCGGGGACGGCATAGGCCTTGAAGCTCTCACCGGTCTCGGCCATGAGCATGGCGGTGCTGGCACCGCGACCGGCACCGCTCACGCCCGACTTGCAGTCGGCCACGATCCCCTCCAAGGCGGCCGCCCCGCTCTCCAGCAGGGGCAGCAGCCCCAGGGTCACCGCCGTGGGATAGCAGCCGGGGTTGGCCACCAGGCGGGCGCCGGCGATGGCTTCGCGGTTGAGTTCCGGCAGGCCGTAGACCGCCTCGGCCACCAGGTCGGGACAGGCGTGCTCCATACCATACCACTGCTGCCAGAGCCCGACGTCCTTGATGCGGAAGTCGGCGGCCAGGTCGATGACGCGGACCCCGGCATCCAGCAGTTCCGGCACCTGCTGCATGGCGATGCCGTTGGGCGTGGCGAAGAAGACCAGGTCGCACCCCTTCAGCGCCTCGCCATGGGGCTCGCTGAAGGCCAGGTCGGTGTGTCCGCGCAGGTTGGGGAAAAGGTCGGCCACCGGCCGGCCCGCCTCCGAGCGGGAGGTGATCACCCGCAGCTCCACCCCGGGATGGCGCACCAGCAGGCGCAGCAGCTCCACGCCGGTGTAACCGGTTCCCCCCACGATGCCGACCTTGATCATCTTCGTCTGCCGCTCCGGTAATCGAAAGCAACTATTCTAACCCACCCACCGCCTCAGGAGAGGAGGGGCACCCGGACCTTGCACGCCGTCGCGCGCCTGCTGGTATCATGCGTCCAACCCCGGGGAACCCGCCGGTTCCACGGTTTCCGTTCACCGCCACGAGGAGTTTCCATGTCCGGTTGGCTCTGGCCCAAGGCCCTGCACCTCTTCTTCATGGTCGCCTGGTTCGCCGGCATCTTCTACCTGCCGCGGCTCTTCGTGAACCATGCCGCCACCACCGACGAACCGCTGCTGGACGAGCGCTTCCGGACGATGGAGCGCAAGCTCTATCGTTTCATCACGCCCTGGATGGCCCTCACCATCCTTTTTGGACTGTGGATGCTGTGGGCCGGCGCCTGGAGCGCCTATTCGGGAATGATGTGGCTACACCTCAAGCTGCTGCTGGTGGGCCTGCTGGTGGGCTACCACTTCTGGTGCGGCGCTCTGGTGAAGGCCTTCGCCGAGGGCCGCAACCGCCACTCCGAGCGGTGGTACCGCTGGTTCAACGAGCTGCCGGTGTTCCTGCTGCTGGCCATCGTGCTGCTCGCCTCGCTGAAACCTTTCTGAGCCCAAACGCAAGAGCGGCGCCGAAGCGCCGCTCTCGTATAATCGGAACGCTGATGGTATCAGCCGCAG
>JALWGP010000361.1:0-2234 GCA_027038775.1 Sedimenticola sp.
ACGACGTGGTGCGCAGCATCACCCGGCAGGTGACCGACGCCCTGGTGCGGCGCAACCCCGACGGCGGCACGGTGCACATCGAGGACATCCAGGACCAGGTGGAGCTGGCCCTGATGCGCGCCGGCGAGCACAAGGTGGCCCGCGACTACGTGCTCTACCGCGAGGCGCGCGCCAGGGAGCGCGAGGAGGCGGCCCGCGCCGCCCGCGAAGCGGGCGAGGAGGAGCACCTGGTCAACGTCACGCTGGCCGACGGCAGCCAGCAGCCGCTGGACATCCAGCGCCTGCGCAACCTGGTGAACGAAGCGTGCGAGGGGCTGGCGGAGACCGATCCCCAGCAGATCCTGGACGACACCTGCCGCAACCTCTTCGACGGCGTGAAGGAGGAGGACGTCTACCAGACCCTGGTGATGAGCGCCCGCACCCTCATCGATACCGAGCCCAACTACTCCCACGCCGCCGCCCGCCTGCTGATGGAGATCTTGCGGCGCGAGGCGCTCACCTTCCTGGAGCTGCCCACGGTGCAGACCCAGGCGCAGATGGCCGAGGCCTACGGCGACTACTTCAAGGCCTACGTGCGCAGGGCGGTGGAGCTGGAACTGCTCGACCCGCGCCTGGCCCAGTACGACCTCGACCGCATCACCGCGGCGCTGAAGCCTGAGCGCGACCTCAGCTTCACCTACCTGGGCCTGCAGACCCTTTACGACCGCTACTTCCTGCACGACGCCGCCGGCACCCGCTTCGAGCTGCCCCAGGCCTTCTTCATGCGCGTGGCCATGGGCCTGGCCATCAACGAGATCGAGCGCGAGGCACGCGCCATCGAGTTCTACGAGCTGCTCTCCAGCTTCGACTTCATGAGCTCCACCCCCACCCTCTTCAACTCCGGCACCCTGCGGCCGCAGCTCTCCAGCTGCTACCTCACCACGGTGCCCGACGACCTGGAGGGGATCTTCGGCGCCATCCGCGACAACGCCCTGCTCTCCAAGTTCGCCGGCGGGCTGGGCAACGACTGGACCCCGGTGCGCGGCCTCGGCTCCCACATCAAGGGCACCAACGGCAAGAGCCAGGGGGTGGTGCCCTTCCTCAAGGTGGCCAACGACACCGCGGTGGCGGTGAACCAGGGCGGCAAGCGCAAGGGAGCCGTCTGCGCCTACCTGGAGACCTGGCACATCGACATCGAGGAGTTCCTCGAGCTGCGCAAGAACACCGGCGACGAGCGCCGCCGCACCCACGACATGAACACCGCCAACTGGATCCCCGACCTGTTCATGAAGCGGGTGGCCGAGGAGGGCGAGTGGACCCTCTTCTCGCCCGACGAGACGCCGGATCTCCACGACCTCACCGGCCAGGCCTTCGAGGAAGCCTACGTCGCCTACGAGGAGAAGGCGCGCCGCGGCGAGATCAAGATCCACAAGACGGTGAAGGCGGTGGACCTGTGGCGCAAGATGCTCGGCATGCTGTTCGAGACCGGCCACCCCTGGATCGCCTTCAAGGACCCCTGCAACATCCGCTACACCAACCAGCACCAGGGGGTGGTGCACTCCTCCAACCTCTGCACCGAGATCACCCTGCACACCAACCGCAACGAGATCGCCGTGTGCAACCTGGGCTCGGTGAACCTGGTGAACCACGTCACCGAGGAGGGGCTGGACCTGGCCAAGCTGGAGAAGACCGTCTCCACCGCCATGCGCATGCTGGACAACGTCATCGACTACAACTACTACTCGGTGCCCCAGGCGCGCAACTCCAACCTGCGCCACCGCCCCGTGGGGCTGGGCATCATGGGCTTCCAGGACGCCCTCTACAAGCAGCGCATCACCTACGCCAGCGAGGAGGCGCTGGAGTTCGCCGACCGCTCCATGGAGGCGGTGAGCTACTTCGCCATCCAGGCCAGCACCGATCTCGCCGAGGAGCGCGGCCGCTACTCCACCTTCGAGGGCTCCCTCTGGAGCCGGGGCATCCTGCCCATCGACTCCCTCAAGCTGCTGGCCGAGGAGCGCGGCGGCTACCTGCAGGTGGACCTGACCCAGACCATGGACTGGGACACCCTGCGCGAGCGGGTGAAGACGGTGGGCATGCGCAATTCCAACACCATGGCCATCGCCCCCACCGCCACCATCTCCAACATCTGCGGGGTGAGCCAGTCCATCGAACCCACCTACCAGAACCTCTTCGTGAAATCGAACCTCTCGGGCGAGTTCACCGTGGTCAACCCCTACCTGGTGCACGATCTGAAG
>JALWGP010000361.1:2244-7192 GCA_027038775.1 Sedimenticola sp.
CAAGTACTACGACGGCTCCCTGGCCCCCATCGACCGCATCCCGCCCGAGCTCAAGGCGCTCTACGCCACCGCCTTCGAGATCGACCCGCGCTGGCTGGTGGAGGCCGCCTCGCGCCGGCAGAAGTGGATCGACCAGGCCCAGAGCCTCAACCTCTACATGGCCGAGCCCTCCGGCAGGAAGCTGGACAACCTCTACAAGCTGGCCTGGGTACGGGGACTGAAGACCACCTACTACCTGCGCTCCATGGGCGCCACCGGCGTGGAGAAGACCACCGCCGCCGCCCCCGAGGGCAGCGTCAACCTGGTGGGCGCCAATCCCGGCAGCGCCGCCCCCGCGGCCTGCTCCATCCTCGACCCCGACTGCGAGGCCTGCCAGTAGGAGGCCCGCCCCCGGGCCGAACCGGTCCGGGAGTTCGCGGCGGGGACGCCGCTCCTACATGAACAGAGGCAAAGTTACAGAAACACAGGAGATGAACCGATGCTGAACTGGGACGACCCCATCGCCGCCGCCCGCGAGCCCCGCCTCGACCCGCTGCAGTCGGGCAGCGAGGCGATCCGCGAGAAGCAGGCACCGCCGGCACAACCCGCCGCCGAGCCGACGCCCGCCTTCGAGCCCATGAAGCCGGTGAACCCCGACGACAAGCGCGTCATCAACGGCCTCACCGACATCAACCAGCTCGCGCCCTTCAAGTACCCCTGGGCGTGGGAGTACTTTCTCAACGCCAACAAGAACCACTGGACGCCCCTGGACATCAACATGGCCCAGGACGTGCAGGACTACCAGCACAAGCTCACCCTGGAGGAGCGCCACGTCTACGAGAACGTGCTCTCCTACCTCACCACCTCCGACGTGCTGGCCATGCGCAACATCGGCCTGGCGGTGATGGAGAAGATGTCCGCCCCCGAGCTGCAGATCTACCAGGCCCGCCAGGTCTATGAGGAGGCCCTGCACACCTGGACCTACCAGCACTGCATCGAGACCCTGGGGCTGGACCAGGGCGAGATCTACAACCGCTACCGCGTGGTGCCCGAGATCAACGGCAAGATCCAGGTGGCCAACCGCCGGCTCGAATCGGTGCTGCGCGCCGACATCGATCTCACTGACCGTGACGAGCTGGAAAACTTCCTCATGGCCTACACCTTCTTCGCCGGCATCTTCGAGGGCTGCTGGTTCTACAACGGCTTCAGCCCCATCTTCGCCCTCCAGCGCCGCGGCCTGATGAAGGGCACCGCCGAACAGCTCCAGTACATCATGCGCGACGAGGTGCTCCACGCCTCCTTCGGCATCCGCGTGGTCAAGCAGATCCTCTTCGAGGAGGAGGTGACCCTGGATCCCAAGGCTGTACGCGAGATGTGGGACGAGGCCCACGCCTGCGAAGAGGCCTACGCCGGCTACATCCTGCGCGACCCCATCCTCGGCTACAGCAAGGAAGACCACATGGAGCAGTTCCGCTACGTCGCCAACCGCCGCGCCCGGCAGCTCGGCCTGGAAGAACCCTTCCCCGGCGCCCAGTGCGCCCTGCCCTGGCTGGACGAACAGGCCAACCTGAGAAAGGAGAAAAATTTCTTCGAGACCAGGGTGACGGAGTACCAGACGGGGGGAGCACTGAGCTGGGATTGAAGCCCAAGGCCGCGGCTAATGCCGCGGCCTGCCATCTGTTACACGATACAGGCAGCACACAGCGCAACTAGTTGGATACCTGCCTGTCAAATGCCGCAATCGAGCTCTGGCAAAAGGGCGCTCACGACCAACCAGCCTTACCGCCATTTCGGGTGCTTCCTGGATCTGAAGCCGTAAATGGCCGTCTTTTATCTTGAGCTCCTCCAGCCTGAAACCACTCAAACGGTTCATATCACAAGTGACTTCGACTACCTGAATACGGACGGTGGGGCTTGGTCCCTCCTCTTCCTCAGAGATTCTTATCGCCTCTTCCACCTCCGCAGCACAGTAGCGTGTCACTTCGATCTTCCGTTTTCCTCCCGGTGCAATCCGACTGTGTCGGGATGCCACCAAAGATCTCAACGACCTCAGCCCGGAAAACGCCCAAGATCGTGAACAGCATCAGGACAAATGCAATGAGCCAAGGATGCCACACGTTTATTGAAGTACCAGTTCGACCCGCCGGTTCCTTGCACGCCCCTCTTCGGTAGTGTTGCTGGCCAGTGGCGCCACTGGCCCCACACCAACGGCCTTCAAGCGTTGCGCGGAGACTCCATAGTCCGTTGTCAATGCTTTCACCACCGCTGCCGCACGCTTCCGGGAAAGCCCAAGGTTGTACTCATAGGTGCCCGTATTGTCGGTGTGTCCCACCACGTAGAGCTTGGCCCGGGGATTGCCCGACAGATACTTGGCGATCTCCTTCAGGACAGGCCGTGAAGAACGGCGCAGGCGCGCGCTGTCGTGATCGAACTCGATGCCATAGAGCGCGATGCGACCCTGGGCATCGATATCTGCGGCAATCTTTTCTGCGCCCACCACATCCAGTTTTGTTTCCAACGGCCGAGACTGCAGGATATGGAGCCGCAGGAAATTGCTCTTTTTGTTGCGTACTAGTGAAGTGGCATAGACGGCCACAACCATGGGCTGGTTCTTGAGATTGCCCCTGGTCACGAGGCAGTGAATTTTGTATGTATTCTTTTCCCAAGGATCCTCGCCGATTGCTTCAAGCAGTTTCCGATAGAAAATGGTGTTCTCATTACTACAAGTGAACAACATCTCGAATCCGAGATCAGCCAGGCGCTGACGATATACGGCAATGGCCGAGGCGGCATCCGTCCCACGGGGAAGCCGGTAAGCGATTTTCCAGAGTTCCCCCGTGGCTTCACCAACCTTCTTGAACTTGTACCTGCCCTGACGTTCCAAGGGAAATCTTGCGACCGCGTTCGGTAAATGTTTGTAGGCGATGATGGATGCACCCGGGATTCGACCGATTACAGGGTGATCAGAGCTTCCGGGAATATCCCCGGCTTTCGCGTAAATGGACTGAAGCGCTGCAAACAGCAATAGCGCAAGAAAACCCATTCGTCTCATGACTACCTCCTTTATCTTTCTTCTAACAAGCAGCTCATCCAGCTGTGGCCCGGCTGTTCGTCCCTGTAATTGATCATTTTAACAACCATATTACACGCTCAAAAAAGTCGGGTGGGAGAGGCCTAGTTGAGCTGTTTGATGCCGAGATCTGGCCCACCAGGACGCACGCCATAAGGTAGACGCGGTAGAGCGTAAGCTTCCCCTGATCCCGGACAGGTGTAAAGTAGAGCTTTCTGGCCACCCCCAGCCCCCAGCCAGGAGGTTCAGATGAGGAAATCGCGGTTCACTGAGAGTCAGATCGTGGCGATTCTCCACGAAGCGGATTCGGGGATGAAGGTGCGGGAGATTTGCCGCAAGCATGGTATCTCTGATGCCACCTTCTACAACTGGAAAAGCAAGTACGGGGGCATGAGCGTCTCCGAGCTCAAGCGGATGAAGGAGCTGGAGGCAGAAAATGCCAGGCTCAAACGCATGTACGCCGATCTGGCACTGGAAAACCAGGCGATGAAGGATCTGATCGAAAAAAAGCTCTGACGCCGCCCGAGAAGCGAGAGGCGGCAGAGTATCTGGTCAGGCAACATTCCCTTTCCATTGCAAGGAGCTGCCGTTGTGTAGGGCTTTCCCGGTCGGTGTGGTGCCAGGAACCGGATCATTGGCAGGAGCAGGATTCTGAAATCATCGATGCGCTGGGCGGGATACCGCCCAGCTTGTATGCCAAACAGGTGGTAGAAAACTCTGCTTTTAAAATGTCTGCTTGACGGGGAAGCAAGCTTACGAATCAGTTCGGCAAAACCGATTTCAGCAGGGCGCGCCACCTTCTTCAATCACGTTCGTACACCAAATTCGAGCATAGTTCTGCCGGTTCCAGGGAAAATTCCACACGGAATAACGAAGCACCGAATAAACCCTCACATAGGGGCGGTTAGTCACTGCACTTCTTTGCCTGCGCCTTCTTGTACCTTGACCATCCAAAGCCCGCTAGACCGAGGCCGAATAGTGCGAAGGTAGCGGGTTCGGGGACCGACATGGGGCCTGCGCTACCGGTCAGGTAGAATGAAACGTCATTCGCCCATGAGGAGTAAACAGTGCCATTCCTTAGATGTTTCGCGTTTCCGGGTCCCGTCGTTACCCACCATGGGGTCGGTCCATCTGCACCTCCCAGCTCTAACCAGTAGGTCGTGCCAGATACAGCGTTAAATGTTGATTGCAGATCAAATTCAACTAGCCAAGCATTTCCCCCTCCACAGCACCAAGGATAACTGGAGAGTGATGAAACAACATTTAATCCGCTTCCTGAGGCCAAAATTCCCCCTGGCATACCGGATGCATCTGAACGGATAGCGTAACTAATTAACCCACTCCATCCTGTGATTCCTGTGTAGTTTTGAAAGTAAAAACCAACACCAGTAATCGCACCATTACTAGCTAAAGTAAAATCATCTGCTGTAGTGGACCCCGTACCATTAATAGTTCCCCAGATAGGATAACCGTTGTCAGTAGTGGGCACGCCATTATCATAGATAATTGCCGCCTGTGCCATCGGCATCTGAAATGAAAAAAATGTCAGAATAAAAGCAGCATGTCTCAACAGGCTCATCATATACGCTCCGGTAATAGTTCATTGGAATTTCAAAAAAGAAGCAATAAGCGTTCCAACTTATATAAATCAACGACATAGACGAAACAGATATGGGACATTTCCTTAAAGTGTAAAAAATTCGGACGCTGTCAAAAATGTGGCGGAGGAGCTGGACATCCACCCCTTCATGTTGTCACGATGGCGCAAGGATATGCGGGAGGGCAAGCTGGAGGGGGCAATGAAGAAGCCGGTCGACCTGAAGGTTGCCGCCGAGTTGAAGCGGCTAAGGCAACTCGAACGGGATTATGCAAGACTCAAGGAGGAGCATGAAATCCTAA
>JALWGP010000362.1 GCA_027038775.1 Sedimenticola sp.
GGGGAGGGGAGGATCACCTTGAAGTCCATGCCCGGCTTCTTCTCGAACCAGACCGAGATCACCGTCACTTCCGGCAGGTGGGCGAAATCGGCGGGCAGCAGTTCGTTCTGCAGCAGCACCAGCCGGTTCCGCCAGGGCCCGGGAAGGGTTTCCAGTACGGGCCGGAGGTCCTTCTCGCCCACGGCCACCACCACCGCCTCGGGATCGGGCACGGCACTGGCCACCTCTTCCATGGAGGTCTGGCGGGTGACGGGGTAGAGGGGATGCCCCAGGCGCAGGAACCCCCGGGCGAAGACGCCGCCCATCTCGCCCACGCCGATCAGTATGACAGGTTGCTTCATTCTTCTCGCTTCCAGGGAGTCTCTTCCGGCGCCGCCCTGCGCGCCAGCACGAAGAGCAGGTCGGAGAGACGGTTGAGATACTTCAGGGAAGCGGAGTTTACCCTTTCCCGCGCCGCCAGTCGCCACAGGGTGCGCTCGGCGCGGCGGCAGATGGCGCGGGCCATGTGCAGCTGGGCCGAGCCGGGGCCGCCGCCGGGCAGAATGAATTCCTCCAGGGGAGGCAGCGCTTCGCCGATCCGGTCGATGAGCGCCTCCAGTTCCTGCACCTGGCCCTCGTCGATCCGCTCCCGCCCCGGCAGGGCCAGCTCGCCGCCCAGGTCGAAGAGCCGGTGCTGGACGGGCACCAGTGTTTCCCGGATCCCGACGTCGTCGCACCAGGCCAGGGCCAGCCCCAGGGCGGCGTTGAGCTCGTCCAGGTCACCCAGTGCCTCCACGCGGGGACTGGTCTTGTCGATGCGGGAGCCGTCGGCCAGGCCCGTCTGGCCCGCATCCCCCGTGCGGGTGTAGATGCGGGTCAGGCGGGCCATGAACCATCAACGGTAACGGATACCGAGGTAGGCGGTTCGGCCCGCGGTGTGGTAGCCGCTGGCGAGCTGGTAGTTCTCGTCGAAGGCATTTTCCAGCTTGGCGAAGAGCTGCCACTCCGGGGTGAAGCGGTAGCTGGCGTCGAGGTTCACCAGAGTATAGCTGTCGAGGGTGACTCCGCCAAAGTCCATGCGGTTGCCGGAATGGAGCAGGTCTGCGCCCAGGCGCCAGCGATCCACTGTGTAGCCCACGCGGGCATTGAGGCTGTAGCGGGCGCGGCGCAGCAGGCGGTCGCCTGTGTCGCGGTCCTCGGGGTTCTGCCAGTTGCCGCCCAGATGCAGGTCGAGGGCCTCGCCGCGGAAGTCGTAGTTCAGCTCCAGGCCGTCGATGCGTGCCTGCGCCACGTTCTGGTTGTAACCGGTCCAGAGGCCGGTAGGCACCCACTGGATCATGTTCTCCAGGTCGTTGCGGTACAGAGAGGCACTCAACTCGTGGCCGGGCGCGAGGGTGTGGCGCAGGCCCAGCTCGTAGCTGGTGGACTCCTCCGGTTTCAGGTCGGGGTTGCCGCCGAAGCCGTAGCGCTCGTTGGCGCTGGGCACGCGGAAGGCGGTGGCAACGCTGGCAAAGAGGCGGGTGTTATCGGAGAGCCGGTAGCCGTAGTTGAGGCTCCAGGTGGGCTTGCTGCCGGCGTCCTCGTGGTCCAGGTAGCGGGCGCCGGCGATGAGCCGGTGGGCGCCCCGGTCCAGGTCGTACTGGGCCCAGGCCTCCTGGATGGTGCTGTCGATGTCGTAAGGGGTCCAGCCGCCCACCGCTTCCACCGACTCGCGACCGTGCTGGTAGCCCAGCAGCAACCGGTCGCTCCCGTTCACGGTGATCTCGTTCTGCCACCGGATCTCGGTGCGGTCGGTGTGCACCGAGTCGCTGCTCTGGTTCTGGTCGATGTGGTCGCGCACGTGGGTCACCTCCACCAGGCTCTCCCAGCGGTCGGTGAAACGGGCGCGCCAGCCGAGGCTGCTGCGACTGTTGAGGAAGTCCTGGTCCAGGGGGGTGCCGAAGAAGTCCAGGTACTCGTTGTTGCCCTGAGCTTGCCAGTGGGCCAGGTCGAAGCTGTGGATGCCGGCGTCGAAGCCGGCGGCCAGGTCGAAGCTGGTGTTGCGGTAGCCGCGGTCGATCTTTGAGTTCTCCAGGGGCGGGAAGCCGTCGGTCTGCTGGTGGGAGACCGAGGCGCTCAGCCGCTTGCCGTCGCCGTTCCAGGAGGCGCGGGCGGCGGCGCGGGTGGTGTCGTTCCCGCCCAGCTCCAGGGAACCCCCCCAGTCGGCGCCCTCGCCGCCGCGGCGGGTGATGAGGTTGATCACGCCGCCGATGGCGCCCGAGCCCCACAGGGTGGAGCGGGGCCCCTTGTAGATTTCGATGCGCTCGAGGTTGCGCGGATCGATGTGCTGGATGGCGGCGCTGCCCACGCTGCCGGACTGGATGGGCACGCCGTCGATCATGACCAGGGCATGGTCGCTCTCGGTGCCGCGGATGAAGAGCGAGGTGGCCTGGCCGGGACCGCCGTTGCGGCCGATCTCCAGGCCGGTGCGGAAGCGGAGCAGGTCCGCCAGGTCCACCGCAACGCTGTTCTCGATCTCGTCCCGCGTGATGACCTCCATGCTGGCGGGCATCTCCGTCGGGTTTGCGGCGTAGCCGGTGGCCGTGACCACCATGGGTTCCAGGGTTTCGGCGGCGCACAGCGCCGCGGGGCCCAGCAGCAGGGCCAGGGGAAGGGTGAGTTTCATCGTGCGTCCTCCTGCAGGCGCCACCCGCGCCTTCTGAAAGGGAAAGATTCAGAGGGCCGGTCTCCGGACTGATGGGGTGGGCGTGTGCCCGGGGAAAGGCGCCTTCCCGTGGCCGTGGCCACAGTGGCGTGATGCCGTTTCCCACCCAATCACCGTTGCGGGGGCAGTGCCGGTCTCGCACCGGCTTCCCGTTTAACCCAGGACCGTGATCCGGGGCACCCTCTGGCGAGGGCGCAGTCTCGCAGCGGAAGACCTGGCCGTCAAGGGCGGGCCGGGCAGGAGCATGCCGTCAAAGCCCGGGTTGGCGAAGGTCCCTTTGCCCCGTTGTGAATGACGGGATTAATGGATCACAGGAGCTCGGAGGTGATGAACAGCCAGGTGAGAAACGCGGTGAGGGCGACGGCGGCTGTGCTTTGCAGGATGATGCAGATGCCGGGAAGGTCCCTGGCCAGGCTGGCCAGATCGGTGTGACGGTTCTTCATGTGGAAGCGGTTCCCCCTACGGATACGGCTCGTGGAACTGCAATCGAGTATGCCGGCGAAACGCCCCCGGGCCATTGAGATGGATCAAGAACGGGCCAGGCCGGTGGCCGATGGAGTAAAATGCAGCGTCAATCCCACCACCGGCCACTTCCATGTTCGAACGCCTGCGAGAGGATATCCACTCCGTTTTCGACCGGGACCCCGCGGCCCGCACCACCTTCGAGGTGCTGACCACCTATCCCGGTCTGCACGCGCTGTTGGCCCACCGCCTGGCCCACTGGCTGTGGAACCACGGGCTCAAGTGGCTGGGGCGCTTCGTCTCCCACGTGGCGCGCTGGCTCACCGGCATCGAGATCCACCCGGGGGCGCGGATCGGCCGGCGTTTCTTCATCGACCACGGTATGGGCGTGGTCATCGGCGAGACCGCTGTCATCGGTGACGACTGCACCCTCTACCACGGCGTCACCCTGGGCGGCACCAGCTGGGAGAAGGGCAAGCGCCATCCCACCCTGGGCGACGACGTGGTGGTGGGGGCCGGCGCCAAGGTGCTGGGCCCCATCGAGATCGGCGACGGCGCCCGCATCGGCTCCAACGCCGTGGTGGTGAAATCGGTGCCGGCCGGGGCCACCGTGGTGGGCATTCCGGGGCGGCTGGTGGAGCGCCCCCGGTCCGGCGACCACGCCCACCGCGAGAAGCTGGCCAGGAAGATGGGGTTCGATGCTTACGGTGCCACCCGTGACGCGCCCGATCCCGTGGCCAACGCCATCAACTGCATGCTGGATCACGTGCACGTGCTGGAGACCAAGGTCTCGCGCATGTGCGAGGTGCTCAAGCGCATGGGCTACGAGGATGAGGAGGTGGAGCTGCCCGAGCTCAGCTCCTGCGAGATCCACTCCACCGCGGACGAGCTGGAACACCTGGAAACCATGGAAGAGGAGGCGGAAGGCAAGCCCGGGAATACTTGACTGTTTTACTTGGTCTTGTACACTGCGGCTCCATCCCTCTCGCAACGGAGTCCGGGCATGCGCCTCACCACCAAGGGACGTTACGCGGTAACCGCCATGCTCGACCTCGCTCTGCACAGTGGCCAGGGACCCGTGAGCCTGGCCGAGATCGCCGAACGGCAGGGCATCTCCCTCTCCTACCTGGAACAGCTCTTCGCCCGCCTGCGCAAGCGGAAACTGGTTTCCAGCACCCGGGGGCCGGGAGGCGGCTACCGCCTGGGCCGGGACGCCCGGCAGATCGACATCGCCGGTGTCATCACCGCCGTGGACGAGCGCATCGACACCACCGCCTGCGGCGGCCTGGGCAACTGCAATGGTGACAAGCGCTGCATCACCCACCAGCTCTGGCAGGATCTCAGCAACAGCATCCACGACTACCTGAGCGGCATCAGCCTGCAGGAGCTGGTGGACCGGGCCCGGCAGGCTGAAGCGGCGCAGCAGGTCCCGGTGGGGTGGGTGGAAGGTGGAAAACCGGGATCGACCGCGGATCCCTGACCACATTGGCATCCCCGCTGCTTTCTGGAACAATTGCGCCCATTCCGAGAACCTGCCAGCGAGTGATTTCCCCATGCCTCTTGTGAAAGCCTTCACCGGCCTGCGCCCTGCGCCCGGCCGCGCCGACGACGTGGTCGCCCCCCCCTACGACGTGATGAACGAGGCCGAGGCCCGCGCCATGGTCCAGGGACGGCCCTGGAGCTTCCTGCACATCTCCCGCCCCGAGGTGGACCTGCCCGAGGGCACCGATCCCTACGCGCCAGAGGTCTACGCCAAGGGGCGCGAGAACCTCGAGCGCATGATCGCCGAGGGGGTGCTGCAGCGGGATGAGGCGCCCAGCTTCTACGTCTACCGGCTCACCATGGGCGACCACGTGCAGACCGGCCTCATGGGGGTCGCCTCGGTGGAGGCCTACGACGCCGACCGCATCAAGAAGCACGAGTTCACCCGCCCGGTGAAGGAGGATGACCGGGTGCGCAACATCGACACCCTGGGCGCCCAGACCGGCCCCGTCTTCCTGGTCTATCCCGCCACCGACGAGATCGACCGCGTGCTGGCCGAGGTGGCGCAGGGTGAGCCCGATATCGACGTCACCGCCGCCGATGGCGTGCGCCACCAGCTCTGGGCCGTCTCCGATCCCGAGACCGTGCAGAAGCTCACCGAGGCCTTCGACCGCCTCGACGCCCTCTACGTGGCCGACGGTCACCACCGCTCCGCTGCCGCCTCTCGCGTGGCGGCCCAGCGCAAGGCGGCCAACCCGGACCACACTGGCGAGGAGAGCTACAACTACTTCCTCAGCGTCCTCTTTCCCCACGACCAGATGCAGATCCTCGACTACAACCGGGTGGTGAAGGACCTGAATGGCCTCTCGCCCGAGGCGTTCGTGGCCCGCATCACCGAGAACTTCACCGTGGAGCCGGCCGACGGGCCGGTGAAGCCGTCACGCACCGGCGAGTTTGGCATGTACCTGCGCGGCCAGTGGTACCGGCTCACCATCAAGCCCGAGCGCATTCCCGCCGACGACCCGGTGGCACGCCTCGACGTGAGCCTGCTGCAGGAGAATCTCATCCGCCCCCTGCTGGGCATCGAGAACCCCCGCACCGACGACCGCATCGACTTCGTCGGCGGCATCCGCGGCCTGGGCGAGCTGGAGAAGCGGGTGGATTCCGGCGACTGGGCGGTGGCCTTCGCCCTCCATCCCACCACCATGGAGGCGCTCATGGCCGTGGCCGACGCCGGCGAAGTGATGCCGCCCAAGTCCACCTGGTTCGAGCCCAAGCTGGCGGATGGGCTGGTGAGCCACGTGCTGGATTGAATCGAAGGGCGCTCGGGGAGAGACGGGGTGTCGAGGGATTTTACAAATGTTCCGGAAAAAGGTAAGGGTTTGCATGAATAAGGATTTTTAATAAATTGAAATAAAAGAAATTTAAAAAAACTGGCATGCCTGATGCATCCCTGTAGGTCGAAGCATTCTTCTAAATGCAATACGGACCTCAGGGAGGTATCTCAGATGAAAAAGAAGATTCTTGGAGTGGCGCTGGCGGCGGCCATGGGCCTGGGAGGGGCCGGCAGTGCGCTGGCGGTGCCCGTGATCGCCGATATCATTGCGGTCGTGGACGAGTCCGGCTCCATGTCGGCTGAGCATGCCTGGTTGCCCGGCATGATCAATGCCATGGACGCCGCCTTGCTGGCCGCTGCCGGGGGTGACACCTTCGATGTGCAGTATGGCCTGACCGGGTACGGTACTTCTGCGCATGGGACGAGCCAAAGGGGTCATGTTCACGACATGGACGCGGGTACAGGGGGCGTTCAGCAGTTTGGCAGTGCCACCGATTTCGCTACGGCGGCTGGCGACTTGGTGACTACGGGGGGTACAGAGGACGGGTACGAGGCCATGCAGTTTGTCCTCGACAACTACGCTTTGCGCCCCGGTGCCCGGACCAACCTCATTCTGGTCACCGACGAGGACCGGGATCTCAATGGCGGGCCTGACAAGACCTCGATGCTCAAGGCCCTCAAGAAGAACCAGGCGTTGGTCAATGCCGTGATCAATTGCGACATGTTCATGGACCAGACCCAGGTGCTCGGGGTCGACTCCAAGGGCAACGGTTACGTGGCCGATGGCCAGGGTGGTTTCTACACGGTTACCGGAACCTTCTCGACCGGAAGCTGTGATGGCAGCACCGAGGCGGATTACATCGACTTGGCCCTGGCAACCGGGGGTGCCGCCTGGGACCTTGGCCTGCTCCGTGCTGGCGGCGACACCGCGACGTCCTTCACCGCTGCTTTCGTGGACATCAAGGTGGGCGAGATCATCACGCCTCCTCCGCCGGTTCCGGAGGCGGGCACCCTTGCGCTCCTGGGAATCGGCCTCACCGGCCTCGGCTTTGCCCGCAGGCGCAAGGCCAAGTCCTGAGGAGCGGGGTCCATTGGGCAATGACCGGCTGCCATTCTGGCAGCCGGTTTTTCGTTTGGGGGCTGGTGGGACGCGGTGATTGCCGGGGTGTCAGGTATTTTTACGGCTTATGGTGGCGGGCGGGGGAAATCGGAAAAATATCTT
>JALWGP010000363.1 GCA_027038775.1 Sedimenticola sp.
CCGCCACGGTGTCGCCCGAGCTCTGCATCACCGAGAGCGGCTCTCGGTGATGCAGAGCTCGGGCGACACCGTGGCGGCGCGCCAAGCGGGGGAGAACGCGGTGCGCATGCTGCTCTCGGGCCCCGCCGGCGGCCTGGTGGCGGCCCGTTTCGTGGGGGAGGCGGCGGGCCGCGACAGGCTGCTCACCTTCGACATGGGCGGTACCTCCACCGACGTGGCCCTGGTGGACGGTGAGCCGCGCCTCACCAGCGAGGGGCGTATCGGCCGCTGGCCGGTGGCGGTGCCCATGGTGGAGATGCACACCATCGGCGCCGGCGGCGGCTCCATCGCCTGGCTGGATGCCGGCGGCATGCTGCAGGTGGGGCCCGAGTCGGCGGGGGCCGATCCCGGCCCCGCCTGCTATGGCCGGGGTGGACGGCGTCCCACGGTGACCGACGCCAACCTGCTCCTCGGCCGGCTGTTGCCCGATGCCTTCCTCGGCGGCGGCATGGCGCTGGACCTGGAGGCGGCGCGGCAGGTCATGGCCGGACTGGCCTCGGCCATGGGCTGCTCCGTGCAGGAGGCGGCGGAGGGCATCGTCGCCATCGCCAACGAGCACATGGCCCGCGCCCTGCGCACCATCTCGGTGCAGCGGGGGGTGGATCCCGCCGGTTTCACCCTGGTCTCCTTCGGCGGTGCCGGGGGGTTGCACGTCTGCGCCCTCGCCGAGGCACTGGGCATGGAGCGCGCCATGGTGCCGGTGCACGGTGGTGTCCTTTCAGCCTTGGGCATGCTGGCAGCGAGGCCCGGGCGACAGCTTTCCCGCACCCGGCTCATGCTGCTGGAAGGGGCCGACGACGCCTGGCTGCAGGAGGCGCTGGAGCAGCTGGCGCAGGAGGGGGCGGCCGCCCTGGAGGAGGAGGGTGTGGCGGCGGAGGAGATCGAGGTCGTCCTCTCCCTGGATCTTCGCTACCATGGCCAGTCCTACACCCTGAACCTCCCCTGGCAGGGGTCTGTCCGGAACGTGGAAGAGGCTTTCCACCAGCGCCACCGCGAGCGGTACGGCCACCGCATGGAGCTGCCGGTGGAGCTGGTGAACCTGAGGGCAGCGGTGCGGGGCGGTGTGCTGCCGGTGCGCCTGGCGCCGCTGGCGGAGGGGAGCGCCGCCGGGGAGGCCGGCCGGGTACGGGTGGCCGGCATCGGGGAACCGGTGGCCCACTGGCGCCGCGACGCCCTGCCGCCGGGATCGGTCATCGAGGGGCCCGCCATCGTCACCGAGACGGTGGCCACCACCTGGCTGGCGCCGGGGTGGCGCTGCGAGGTGGACGCGGTGGGCAACCTGCTGCTGGAGCAGACGGGAGCCTGATCATTCGGTCCGGGGGCAGGCCTCCTGCACCCGATGTAGGAGCGGCGCCCTCGCCGCGAATCGTTTGAAGTTCGGCCCGGGGGCGGGCCTCCTACAGCCCCTCGTAGGAGCGGCGCCCCCGCCGCGAACTTTCATGCCTGGACAGGTCTTACAGAGAAGATTTCAGGAGCTGCCCGATGCAACGCTTCCTCGTCATCCTCGGCCTCATCCTGCTGGCGCTGGGCCTGCTCTGGCCCTGGCTGCAGAAGTCGGGCCTGGGACGCCTGCCCGGCGATATCCTGGTGCGGCGGGAAAACTTCACCTTCTACTTCCCGATCACCACCTCCCTCCTGGTGAGCCTGTTGCTGACGCTCCTGTTGTGGCTGTTCAGGCGCTGATTCGCCTCCTCTTCACCACCGTCTCATGTTCTGTTGCCGGTGTCTGGCCTGGTGGGCGGCGAACTCCTCGGGGGTCACTTCGCCGTTGCCATCGGCATCCAGCTCCTGGAAGGAGGGCGCCCTGCCCAGGTTGCGCATCTGGTAGCCCTGCCTGGCCCGTTCACCGATACGCCGGTTGCGGGCCTCGTAGAACTCCTGTTCCAGAAGCCTGCCGTCGCCGTTGGTGTCGAAGTCCGCGAACGTGGGCATGCTCCGTCCCCGTCCCTGGCCGCCCATGCGCATGGCGCGGCGCTTCTGCTGGCCGGCGGCGAGTTCGTCCGGCGAGATGAGGCCGTTGCCGTCGGTGTCGAAGAAGCCGAAGGAAGGCATCCGGCCGGCACCTCCCATGGGCATGCCCTGGGCCCTGCGGGCCTGCATCCGCATGGCACGGACGGCTTCGAACTCGTCGGGGGCGATGCTGCCATCCCCGTTGCGGTCGTAGGTGGAAAAGGGGATGGGGCCACGGGCGGGAATGTCGGCGGCGGGGAGGTCGTCCTGCGGATAACCGAGGACGGTGAGGCAGCGGGCCACGGCGTGGACGAAGGGGGAGAGGGCGCCGA
>JALWGP010000364.1:0-5149 GCA_027038775.1 Sedimenticola sp.
GACGTTCACGGTGACGTTCAGAGGTTCCTTCAGGTCTCCCGCGCGATCCGCTCCATCTGGGCGGGGGTGAACCGCTTCTCCACCAGGGGGAAGAGCTCCCGCTCCTCCAGCCGGGTGTGATCACGCAACAGCTCGCCGAACTCCCGCAGCACGCTGCAGTCGCCGGCCTTCATGCGCCGGGCCAGCTCGCGCATGCGGTCGTGCTCCTCCACCAGCTGCACGCCCAGCTCGCGGATGCGGCCCTCCATCTGCCCGGTGATGGAGAAGAGGGTGGCCTCCTCGTTGGCGAAGTGGCGCTCCCAGGTACGGTCGAAGTCGTCGGCGACCTCCCGGCAGAGCGCCTCGATCTGCTCCGGGTCGCCGCGGTCGAGGGTGTCGAGGCAGCGCTTGGCCAGCCGCAAGGAATGGTGGTGTTCCCGTGACAGATTGATCAGTGCTTCCGCCCGTTTCATGGCTGGTGGATCCGGGTCAGTTCCATGCGGACCACGGCATCGCCGTTGCGGTGTTCCAGCACCAGGGGCAGCCAGTCCTGCTTCGCCGCCAGCCACAGGTGCCGGGTCGGACGGCTTTCGCCCGACGAAATGGTGATCTCCTGGCCGAGAAAGCGGCCCGCCGGTGTGTCCAGGTACCTGCGCAGCTTCCTGTGCAGGACGATCCGCTCGGCGCCGTCGCTGGCCACGCGGGGAAAGGCGGCCTCCGCGCGCAGGTCGTCGGCCAGCGCCATGGCGCGCAGCAGGTAACTGAGGCGGTCCTGGGTCCCCTCTTCCAGGCGGTATCTCTCCTGGCTCTCGTCCCCCCGCAGGAGGAGCTCCATCTTCTTCCAGTCGAAGAAGATCTCCACCATACGCGTCTCTCCGTTGCTCTTCACGGCGTAATAGTAGGCGTCGGGTTCGGGACGGCCTCCGTCGAAGTGGCCGTGGCTCGACTCCAGCACCTCGTGGTCCGCCTGTTGCGACAGGGCCGCGCCGGCGGGCCGGGTGACGGCCTTGAAGCGGTAGCCCTGGTCGGTGATCCTGAGGCTGAAGCGGGCCTCGCCCTTGAGCTCGCCGTTGTAGAGCAGCCGGTAGCTGGCGTCGAAGGGCTCCAGCGCGCCGGCCAGGGTTGGGAAGAGTCCCAGCAGGAGGATCAGGGCCAGGCGTGTCACGGGATCTCTTCCTCCTCCAGCTCGTCGAGCTGCAGCGGCCGTTCCAGCGGCCGGCCGTCGAACCAGGCCCGGCCGTCGCGCAGCGCCAGCCTTCCCTCGGCGAACCACTTCACCGCCAGCGGGTAGATGCGGTGCTCCTGCTCCAATACCCGCGCGGCCAGTCTCTCGGGCGTGTCGTCCCGCTTCACCGGTACCCGCGCCTGCACGATCACCGGGCCGCCGTCGAGCTCCTCGGTGACGAAGTGGATGCTGGCGCCGTGTTCCTTCTCACCCGCCTCGATGGCGCGTTCATGGGTGTTCAGTCCCTGGAATTTCGGCAGCAGAGAGGGGTGGATGTTGAACATGCGCCCCTCGTAGTGGTGCACGAACTCCGGGGTGAGGATGCGCATGAAGCCGGCCAGCAGCACCAGGGACGGCCGGTAGCCGTCGATGAGCTCCGCCAGCGCCTGGTCGAAACCCTGGCGGTCGGGAAAGTCCCGGTGGTCCAGCACCTCGGTGGGGATGCCCGCCCGGCGCGCCCGCTCCAGGCCGTAGGCGTCGGCGCGATTGCTGATGACGGCGCGGATCTCGATGGGCAGGCCGCGGGCGGCGGCGTCGATGATGGCCTGGAGGTTGGTGCCGCCGCCGGAGATGAGCACCACCACCGGCAGGGGGGAGCGCCGCTCACTCATAGGATCACGCGGGCCTCGCCTTCCGTGGACCGGATCTCGCCGATGACGTGGACGGTCTCCCCCTCCGACTCGAGCAGGCGGGTGGCCGGTTCCGCCGCTTCCGGCGGCAGGCAGACCACCATGCCGATGCCGGAGTTGAAGGTGCGCAGCATCTCCATGGGCTCGATGTTGCCCGCGTCCTGCAACCACTGGAAGACCGGCGGCCTGGGCCAGCTGGAGGTGTCGATGTGGGCGGCGGTGCCGGCCGGCAGCACCCGCGGCAGGTTCTCGATGAGGCCGCCGCCGGTGATGTGGGCCAGGGCGTGGACCTCCACCTCCCGCAGCAGCTTCAGCAGCGGCCGCACGTAGATGCGGGTGGGCGCGAGGAGGGCCTCGCCCAGGGTGGTGCCGCCGAAGGCGGCGCCCAGGTCGGCGCCGCTCACCTCGATCACCTTGCGGATCAGGGAGTAGCCGTTGGAGTGGGGACCGGAGGAAGCGAGCCCCAGCAGCAGGTCGCCGGCGCGCACCTTCTCGCCCTGGAGGATCTCCGACTTCTCCACGATGCCCACGGCGAAGCCGGCCAGGTCGTACTCCTCGCCCTCGTACATGCCGGGCATTTCGGCGGTCTCGCCGCCGGTGAGGGCGCAGCCGGCCAGCTCGCAGCCGCGGGCGATACCCGAGATCACCTGGGTGGCCTGCTCCACCGAGAGCCGGCCGGTGGCGTAGTAGTCCAGGAAGAAGAGGGGCTCGGCGCCCGCCACCACGATGTCGTTGACGCACATGGCCACCAGGTCGATGCCGATGGTGTCGTGCCGGTCCAGCATCCTGGCCAGCTTCAGCTTGGTGCCCACGCCATCGGTGCCGGAGACCAGCACCGGCTCGCGGTAGTCGGCCACCGGCAGCTCGAAGAGGGCGCCGAAGCCGCCGATGCCGGTGAGCACACCGGGACGGAAGGTCTTCTTCACCAGGGGCTTGATGCGCTCCACCAGGGCGTTGCCGGCGTCGATGTCGACACCGGCCTGGCGATAGCTCAGGCCTTGCGGGGAATCCGGTTGAGTCATGGTTCGCCTCGCTGGGTGAACGGGATAAACGAGCCATATTGTACCAATTCGTTCTTTTCCGGGACTGGCCGGAAGGTGGACGGCGGGCCTGATGTGGAGAAGACAGGGCGCGCCTGACGAATGGCCATTGTCGTCTGCCATGGCCGTTCCCCTGTATGCGCATTGCCGGCCATGAAGAAAGCGGCATGAATCACAGACAGATTCTTGTTTCCTGGTTTACATTTGCGCTCGGATGTGCCCGCGCAAGCTGCAAGGCACGACGTGGGCGGATCGTCCCTGTTCCTGCCATGGCTGTGCGGTGAAGCCTTGGCTGCCCCCGACTTTTGGAATGGGGGCCGGCACACCAGGTCAAGGTGCCCCGGGCAGGGCACCGGGGGGTGCCAACGCTTGGAAATGGATATGACTAACGAGTTCTTCATGATGTCTCCTTCCATGTGGAAAGGAATCCGTGCGCTTGGAAGGCGTATCGGTGCCAGGCTTTTGGTTGGATCGCTGGTTGTTGTCTGCCTGATCCGGCTGGTACTCCCCGTGGGAGAAGCAAAGGCTTCCGAGCCCGTTCTCCGCGAGGAATTGATTAGCGCGTACGTATTCAACCTTGCCAGAAACGTAACCTGGCCGGATGAATCGAGTTGGAAAAAATTTCATATCCATGTCATCGAAACAAAGCCCGGGGTGGGAGACGCTTTAAAGCGGTTGGTGAAGGGGCTCGAGCTGAAGGGTCATCCTGTCATCGTGACCACTGCAGCCGATGCAGATACGCTGCCGGAAGGTGTTCAGCTCATATACTTGGGAAAGGAGTTAGAACAATATATTCCAATATTGATGTCCAGGACGAAAAATCGTCCTGTATTGATAATATCTTATGACGCAAAGGATCATCCTGAAGTCATGATAAATTTGTATCAGGATGATTCTAGGAGGATTCGGTTTCGTGTGAACCAGGAGTCCCTTAATGCCAGAAAACTGGCGGTTTCTCCGGATTTGATATTGTTGGGGGGAAGAGAAATCGCGGTCAACAGGATGTATAAGTCCATAATGAATGAACTGCGAATACAACAACAAAGATTACAGGATCAGCAAAAGCGATTGAAAAAGCAACAGCAGCGCATCGATGCGAATCGCCAGACGCTGGAAAGCATGAAAAAGGAAATATCTGCGAAGAGCGAGGAACTGGACAAGAAGCGCAGGGAAATAGATATCTTGAAGAAACAGTTTGTGGAGTCAAAGCGGGAGCTGGACTCCCTGAAATCGTCGTTGGAAGAAAAAACGTCTGACCTGAAGGCCCTGCAAAACGAATTGGTGGAGACACGAAGGCGCGCCAGGGACCTCCAGCTGAAATCCGAGAAGTATGCAAGGGAATTGCATGAACAAAGAGAGCAAATCGAGGTGAGAAGCAAGATTCTGGCGAGGCAGCAGGAAAAGATTGCCGATCTGGATCGTCATATCAAGGCGCAGGAGAAAAAGATATCGAAGCAGGTTGAAATCCTGGAATATCAGTCGGCGCAACTACGACAAAGAACCATCATCATGATGTTGTCCGTTGGCTTGTTGTTGTTTGCCTTGTTTTTCACGGGATTCTTCTTTTGGCAGCACAGGCGTTATCAGCGGTTGAGCGGAGAGCTGGCGAATGCGTTGGAGTCGGCAAAGAGGGCAAATGAGGCGAAGTCCACTTTCCTGGCCAATATGAGCCATGAACTGCGTACGCCGCTCAATGCGATCCTGGGTTTCACCTCGATCCTGATGAAGGAAGCTGACCAGGATTCCCAGCGAATGAAATTTCTCGGGATCGTTCGCAAGAGTGGAAAATTCCTGCTGACATTGATCAATGATGTCCTGGACTTGTCCAGGCTGGAAGCAGGCAAGATGACCCTGGAAAGGCACACGGTTCATTTGCATTCACTGGTTCTTGATGTCATGGACATGGTCAGGGAGCGGGCGGCGGAAAAGGGCCTGGGTCTTGAACTTGCATGGGAGGGGGGCGAGGACCCTGTCATCAGCCTCGATGCTGGAAAGCTGCGGCAGATCATTCTCAATCTGTTGAGTAATGCGGTCAAATACACGGATCAAGGGAGCATCACTCTTCGGGTGGAGGTGAGGGAAAAGGAACTGGTTATGGAAGTGGAGGATACGGGAAGAGGAATCTCTCCCGAAGACAGGGAAAGGATTTTCGAGCCTTTTGTTCAAACGGGTTCTGCGTCCAGCAACACGGGTACCGGCTTGGGGTTGTCCATCGTTCAACAATACGTCCAGTTGATGGGCGGGGAGATCGGGGTTGAAAGCCGGTTAGGGGAGGG
>JALWGP010000364.1:5159-7171 GCA_027038775.1 Sedimenticola sp.
GCGTTTTCAGGGTGTCCCTTCCCTACCAGCCCGGGTCGAAGGCCGATGCGGAAAAGGATGAGGCCGCGGGAAGGAGAGAAATCACCGGGCTCGCTCCGGGGCAGGAGCGGTTCCGTATCCTGATCGTTGACGATCAGGAGGATGCCCGCCTGTTGTTGCGGAATCTTATCGGGGATCTGGGACTGCCGGTGAAGGAGGCGGAAAACGGTCTGGAGGCGATCAGGATATTCAGGGAGTGGCATCCACATCTGATCTGGATGGACCAGCGGATGCCGGTCATGTCCGGGGACGAGGCCGCCAGAAAAATACGTGAACTGCCAGGCGGCGGAGAAGTGTGCATTATCGCACTGACGGCCAGTTTTCAGCCTGAGAAACGGCAAAAACTGCTGGACTCCGGGATGAATGACCTGGTTGCAAAACCCTATGAACCAGAGGAAATCTACGGGGTCATGGAACGCTACCTGGGATTACGTTTCACTTACGGGGAAGGCCAGAGAGCGGAGGAGCCGGGGCCGGATGGAACAGCGGCTTCATTGGAACACCTCTGTGAAATGCTGTCAGAGCTGGACGCAGGGCTGCTGGATGAACTCTATGATGCCGCGGTGCTGTTGAACCAAAACGAAGTGGAGCGGGTGCTGGAGAAGATCGAGCCGGTTCACCCGAACCTGGCGGAGGTGGTGAGCGTGCTGGTCGACAACCTGCAATATGGGCAACTGCTGAAATCCATCGAGGAGGTGCGGAGTCGGGCGAAATGACCCGGGGTCACTGAGATCAGACACCGCAGGGAGGGAGTGATGGGACGACATGAAATTCTCATCGTCGACGACAAAAAGGAAAATGTGCAATTGCTGCAGAAGTTCATCGAGGAGGCGGGACATCTCGTCCGCACCGCCTTGGATGGTGAAACCGCTCTGTTGAGCGTCTCCGCCAAACCGCCGGACCTGATCCTCCTGGACATCAGGATGCCCGGTATCGACGGGGTGGAAGTCTGCCGGCGATTGCAGCGGGAGGAGCGCACGGCCCGCATCCCGGTGATCTTCATCAGCGCGCTGGAAGATACCAGGATCAAGATGGAGGCCTTTCAGGCCGGCGGGGTCGATTACATCACCAAGCCCTTTTCCCATGAAGAGGTGATAGCCCGGGTTTCCACGCACCTGCAGCTCAATGACTACCGCCACAACCTGGAACGGAAAGTGGAGGAGTCGGTCGCCCGCATCAGGGCGCTGAACATGGAGCTCGAACTGACCCAGAGCGAGATCGTCGTGGCGCTTGGTACCCTGCTGGAGGAGCGATGCAGGGAAACCGGCTATCACGTGGTCCGGGTGGCGGAGTACTCGCGATTGCTGGCGGAGCTGCGCGGGCTGGATGAAGAGACCTGTTACCTGATCCACCGGGCGGCTCCCCTTCATGATGCGGGCAAGGTTGCCATCCCTGACTACATATTGCACAAGGAAGGTTCCCTGGATCCCGAGGAATGGGAAATCATGAAAACCCATGCCATACGGGGGTACGAAATCTTCAGGAACTCCACCCGCCCCATGCTGAAGATGGTGGCGGTCATTGCCAAGGAGCATCACGAGAACTGGGATGGGAGCGGTTATCCGGAAGGCCTGGCCGGCGAAGAGATCAGCATGGCCGGCCGCATCGTACATCTGGCGGACGTGTTCGATGCGTTGGGCAACAGGCGTTGCTACAAGAAAGCGTGGGACATCGAGAAAGTGTTCCGTTACATCCGGGAAAACGAGGGAATCATGTTCGATCCGGTATTGGTCCGCCTGTTGCTGCAGAACCGGGAGCGTTTTCTCGACATCATGGAGCGTTACTGCGACGATTCCCGTCAGAACCGGTAATTCAGCTTCAAGGCGATGGAAGGCGCCAGCACCCGGTACTGGCTGGTTCGCTGAAAGTAATTTTTCTTGTTCAGGTCTTCGTCGACCAGGCCCAGCAGGTTGTAGCCGGTGAGCGATACCGACAGGTGCCGGCTCCAACGATATTGCAGCCCGGTATTGAGA
>JALWGP010000365.1 GCA_027038775.1 Sedimenticola sp.
TGGGCGTGCCCCACACCGAGGTGGCGCGCATCGAGGTGAACGGTCGGGCGGTGGATTTCCGCTACCGGTTGCGGCCCGGCGACCGGGTGCGGGTCCATCCCCTGGGGCCCGGGGGATGGGACGCGCAGCCTGCCCTGCGCCCGCCCCTGCCCCGACCACCCCGCTTCGTGGTGGACGTGAACCTGGGCAAGCTCACCCGCTGGCTGCGGCTGCTGGGCTTCGACACCGCCTGGCGCAACGACTACGACGACCGCCAGGTGGTGGAGAAGGCGGTGACGGAGAGGCGGGTGATCCTCACCCGCGACCGGCGCCTGCTCTTCCACCGCGCCATCGACTACGGCTTCTGGGTGCGCGCGGTACAGCCCCTGGAGCAGGTGCAGGAGGTGCTCGACCGGCTGGCCATGCGGCAGGAGGTGCGGCCGTTCCGCTACTGCCTCGAATGCAACGGCCGCATCGAACCAGTGGACAAGGCCGAGATCCTGGACCGGCTGGAGCCCCTCACGCGCAAGTACTACGACGAGTTCTACCGCTGCCGCCGCTGTGACAGGATCTACTGGAAAGGGTCGCACTACGCGCGGCTGCTGGAAAAACTGGCCCTTTTCCGGGAATGACCCCGGTATCCTGTTCCCCCAACGGTAGGAGCGGCGCCCTCGCCGCGAATGTCTTGAGTTCGGCCCGGGGGCGGGCCTCCTACAGGAGTAGAAGCAGCGCCCCCGCCGCGAACCTGCTGCCAGGTGGCGCCTTTCCCCGGTCCCTGCCTCTACCCCCCTTTCAACAGGGTGCAGACCACCCGCCGTTCCGCCCTGGGCCCGTCGAACTCGCAGAAGAAGATGTTCTGCCAGGTGGAGAGCCCCAGTTTGCCCTTGATGACGGGAATCACCTCCGAGGGGCCCACCAGCCCCGCCTTGAGGTGGGCGTCACCGTTGCCGTCCTGGGCATCGTGGAGCCAGACACCGCGGGGGATGAGCTTGCGCAGCAGGTTCACCACGTCGGTCTGCACGCTCTCGTCCCAGTTCTCCTGGATCATGAGTGCGGCGGTGGCGCCCTGGGCGTAGAGGCAGGCGACACCGTCTTGGATGCCGCTGCGGGCCACCATGGCCTGTACCTGGTCGGTGATGTCCACCAAGATCTCGCGTTTCGGGGTGGAGAGGGTGATGATTTCTCTCATGGTCTTCGTTCCGTGTGCCAAGGCCTCGGTGGCTGCATCCCCCGGTAGGAGGCCCGCCCCCGGGCCGAACTCAAGGCATTCGCGGCGAGGGCGCCGCTCCTGCGGCTGGGGTTCGTGGCGGGGGCGCCGCTCCTGCCACCCGGGGAAAGATGGCAGGAATACGTCCGGAACCACGGCCCGTGCCGTCCCTACCCCAGCCCGTCGATGTACCGGTCCCGCGCCGCCTTGGCGCGCTCGAAGATCTCAAGCAGGTGGTCACCGTCGCCGCGGGCGATGGTGTCGGCCAGGTCCTTCATCTCGTCGGCAAAGGCGGAGAGCATGCGGCTGAGGGCCTCGGCGTTGGCGATGCAGATGTCGCGCCACATCACCGGGTTGCTAGAGGCGATGCGGGTGAAGTCGCGGAAGCCGCCGGCGGCGTAGCGGAAGATCTCGTCGTTCTCCTTCATGCGCGCCAGGGCGTCCACCAGGCCGAAGGCGAGCATGTGGGGCAGGTGCGAGGTGGCGGCGAGTACCTCATCGTGGTGCTCCACCGACATCTCGGTCACCTCGGCACCGCAGGCCTCCCACATGGCGCGCACCCGCGCCACCGCTTCGGGGTCGGTCTCGGGCAGGGGGGTGAGGATCACCCGCCGGTTGCGGTAGAGGGTGGCGAAGGAGGCCTCCACCCCGTTCCTCTCGGTGCCGGCAATGGGATGACCGGGCACGAAGTAAGCCGGCAGCCCGCCGAAGGCCTCGGCGGCATCGCGCACCACGCTGCCCTTGGCGGAGCCGCCGTCGGTGACCACCGCATCTTCCGCCAGGTGGCCGCGCATGGCGGCGAAGACCCCCTTCATGGCGCCCAGGGGCACGCCCACGAAGACCATGTCGGCGCCGGCCACCGCTTCGCCCACGTCGTGGCTGTAGCGGTCGATGACGCCCAGCTCCAGCGCCTTCTCCAGGTTCTCCCGGCCGCGGCCGCAGCCCACCACCTCCTCCACCTCGCCCGCCTCGCGCAGGGCGCGGGCAAGCGACCCGCCGATGAGCCCCACGCCGATCACCGCCAGGCGGCGGATCATGCCAGCACCTCGCGCAGGGCCTGGAGGAAGCGGTCGTTCTCCTCCCGGGTTCCCACGGTGACCCGCAGGTGGCGGGGCATGCCGTAGTTGGCCACCGGGCGCACGATCACGCCCTTGCGCAACAGGGCGTCGTAGACCGGGGCGGCGTCGACAGGCAGCTCGAAGGTGACGAAGTTGCCCACCGAGGGGATGTGCGCGAGCCCCATCCCGTCGAAGGCGCTCGCGAGCTGCGCCAGCCCCTCACGGTTGGTGCGGCGGCTACGCTCGAGGAAGCCGGCGTCGTCCAGCGCCACCTCGGCGGCGGCCAGCGCCGGCACGCTCACGTTGAAGGGATGGCGCACCCGGCCGATGGTGGAGATCAGCTCCGGCGACGCCACCCCGTAGCCCACGCGCAGCCCCGCCAGGCCGTAGATCTTGGAGAAGGTGCGAGTAACGATGAGGTTGGGGAACTCCTTCAGCCACTGGATGCCATCCGGGAACTCCGGTGCCTCCACGTATTCAGTGTAGGCCTCGTCCAGCACCACCACCAAGTGGCCCGGCAGGCCGGAGAGGAAGCGGTGGAGCTCGTCCCGTTTCAGCCAGGTGCCGGTGGGGTTGTTGGGGTTGGCGATGAAAACCACCCGGGTGTCGTCATCCACTTGCGCCGCCATGGCCTCCAGGTCGTGACCGAACGGCATGCGCGGATGATCCGGCGGCAGGCAGGGCGCCTCGCGGCACTCCGCGCCGGCGGCGGTGGTGTAGATGGGGTACATGGCGAAGGCGTAGCGGGAGAAGACGGCGTTGCGCCCCGGCGCCAGGAAGGTGCGCGCCACCATGTCGATGACATCGGAGGAACCGGCACCCAGGATGATCTGCTCCGGTGCCACCCCCAACCGCCCGGCCAGCTTCCCCTTCAGGCGGAAGCCGTTGTCGTCGGGATAGAGGTGGACGCCGGCGATGGCCTCCCGCGCCGCCGCCAGCCCCAGGGGACTGGGTCCCAGGGGGTTCTCGTTGGAGGCGAGCTTGAGGGTCTCGGCCAACCCCAGCTCCCGCTCCAGCTCTTCGATGGGTTTGCCGGGCACGTAGGGCTGCAGGCGATCGATGCCGGGGGCTGCCAGTTCCAGGAAGTCGCCCCCGCTCACAGCACCGCCCTCGGGTAGGAGCCCAGCACCTTGTAGACGCTCGCCGCCTGCTCCAGGTCGGCCAGCGCCCGCTTCACCGGCTCGTCCTCGCGGTGGCCCAGCACGTCGATGAAGAAGACGTAGTCCCACATGCCGCGGCGCGAGGGGCGCGACTCGATGCGCGTCATGCTCACGCCGTGCTCCGCCAGCGGCTCGAGGAGCCGCAGCAGGCCGCCGGCGACGTTCTTCGTGGAGACCAGCAGGCTGGTCTTGTCGTCGCCCGAGGGGGGCACCTCCTGGCGGCCGATGATGAGGAAGCGGGTGGTGTTGCCCGGCTCGTCCTCGATGTTGGCGGCCAGCACTTCGAGGCCGTAGATCTCCGCCGCCGTCTCGCTGGCGATGGCGGCGCTGCCGGGCTGCTCCTTCGCCAGGGCCGCCGCCTCGGCGTTGCTGCCCACGGCGATACGCTCGGCGTCGGGCAGGTGGCGGTCAAGCCAGCCGCGGCACTGGGCCAGGGACTGCTGGTGGGAATAGACCCGTTCCACCTGCTCCAGCGGCCCGCCGGCGGCGAGCAGGTTGTGGTGGATGCGCAGGGTCACCTCGCCGCAGATCTTCAGCGGCGAGTTGAGGAACATGTCCAGGGTATGGCTGATGACCCCCTCGCTGGAGTTCTCCACCGGCACCACGCCGTAGTGGCAACTGCCCGCCTCCACCTCCTGGAAGACGTCGGAGATGGAGCCGAGCGGCAGGGTGTTCACCGAGTGGCCGAAATGCTTGAGGGCGGCGGCCTGGGTGAAGGTTCCTTCCGGACCGAGGAAGGCGATGGTGAGCGGCTGCTCCAGCGCGAGGCAGGCGGACATGATCTCGCGGAAGATGCGCGCCATCTCCTCGGCGTCCAGGGGCCCCTGGTTGCGTTCCTTCACCCGGCGCAGCACCTGCGCCTCGCGCGCGGGGCGATAGAAGAGCGGATCCCCGCCGTTGGCCTGCTTGACCTCGGCCACCTCGCGGGCCGCGGCGGCACGCTGGTTGATCAGGTCCTGGATCTGCTCGTCGATGCGGTCGATGCGGTCGCGGATGGCCTTGAGCCGGTTTTCCTCGTCGCTCATCGCTCTGGGGGTTCGTTGACTGGGTCGGCCATTGTACCGTGAATGTCGGGCGTGGTGACGGGAGGGCCCGGGAGGGCTTCCCCCGGGACCCGGCCCATCCTGCAGGAGCGGCGCCCCCGCCGCGAATGTCGAAATTCGGCCCGGGGGCGGGCCTCCTACCGGATCCGGACCGGCATCAACATCAACAGGAGAGGCAACGCACCGAGAGCACCCCTTCCACCGCGGCGATCTTCTCCAGCACCGCCGCGTCAGGCGCCTGTTCCAGGTCGATGAGGGTGACGGCGATGTCGCCGCGCGACTTGTTGAGCATGTCCACGATGTTGAGCCCCGCCTCGGCCAGGTCGGTGGAGATCTGGCCCAGCATGTTGGGCACGTTGGCGTTCACCACCACCAGGCGCGGGTTGTCGCCGTGGGGCAGGTGGATCTCGGGAAAATTCACCGAGTTGCTGATGTTGCCGTGCTCCAGCCAGTCGCGCACCTCGTCCACCACCATGACGGCGCAGTTCTCCTCCGCCTCGCGGGTGGAGGCACCCAGGTGCGGCAGGGTGATGCAGCGCGGGTGGTCCTTGGTGAGGTTGGTGGGGAAGTCGTTGACGTAGGCATAGAGATGGCCCTCGTCCAGCGCCTCCACCACCGCCTGGTCGTCCACGATGCCGCTGCGGGCGAAGTTGAGCACCACGGCGTTCTTCGGCATCAGCCTGATGCGCTCGGCGTTGACCATGTTTGCGGTCTGCTCGGTGAGCGGCACGTGGAAAGAGACGAAATCGGAGCGGGCCAGCAGGTCGTCGATGGAGAGCGCCTGCTGCACCGCCGACTCCAGCTTCCAGGCCGACTTCACGGTGATGGTGGGATCGTAGCCCACCACGTTCATGCCCAAACGCAGGGCGGCGTTGCACACCTTCACACCGATGGCGCCCAGGCCCACCACGCCCAGGGTGCGCCCCGGCAGCTCGAAGCCGACGAAGTTCTTCTTGCCCGCCTCCACCGCCTTGCCGATCTCCTCGTCGCTGCCCTCCAGGCCGGTGGCGAACTTCCAGGCGGGGCCGATGTTGCGCGCCGCCATGAGCATGCCGGCGATGACCAGCTCCTTCACCGCGTTGGCGTTGGCGCCGGGCGCGTTGAAGACGGGGATGCCCTTCTCCGTCATGCGCGCCACGGGAATGTTATTGACCCCGGCGCCGGCGCGGCCGATGGCCTTGACGGTGTCGGGAATCTCCATGTCGTGCATCTTGGCCGAGCGCACCAGGATGGCGTCGGGGTGGCTGATCTCGGAGGCGACCTCGTAGTGGTCGCGGGGCAGCCGGTCGAGACCGGCCACGGAGATGTTGTTGAGAGTGAGGATCTTGTACATCGTTCTTTATTCCCATGTGGGTCGGGCTTCAGCCCGACAATCTAGTCCTGCCCGAAAACGCTTTCGCGGCGCCGGTGTGGGTTCACCCCAGAGCACGGAAAAAAATCCGTAGGAGCGGCGTCCCCGCCGCGAACCCGCGATGGCGGAAATGCCCTCGCTGTTCGGCGCGGGGGCGCGCCTCCTACATTTGAGCTCTCGACGGCTTTTCCACACTATCCGTGCCGGCGCTCGAACTCCTTCATGAAGTCGATGAGCGCCTGCACGCCGGCTTCCGGCATAGCGTTGTAGATGCTGGCGCGCATGCCGCCCACGGAGCGGTGGCCCTTGAGGGTCTCCAGCCCCGCCTTGGCGGCCTCTTCCAGGAAGAGGCCGTCCAGCGCCGGGTCGGCCAGGGTGAAGGGCACGTTCATCCAGGAGCGGCACTTGGGATCCACCGGGTTGTGGTAGAAGTCCGACTCGTCGATGGCGGCATAGAGGGCCTCGGCCTTGCGCTCGTTGATCACCGCCATCACTTCCAGCCCACCCTGGGCTTTCAGCCACTTGAACACCAGCCCCGCCAGGTACCAGGCATAGGTGGGCGGGGTGTTGTACATGGAACCGGCGTCGGCGTGGATCTGGTAGTTGAGCATCGCCGGGCAGCTCTCGGGCGCGTGGCCAATGAGATCCTCGCGCACGATCACCAGGGTCAGCCCCGCCGGCCCCACGTTCTTCTGCGCGCCGGCGTAGATGACGCCGAACTTCGAAACCTCGACGGGACGTGACAGGATGGTGGAGGACATGTCGGCCACCAGCGGCACCTCGCCGCTCTCCGGCACGTAGGGGAACTCCACCCCCTGGATGGTCTCGTTGGGGGTGTAGTGGAGGTAGGCCGCGTCGGGAGAGATCTCCAGGCTGTCGGCATCGGGCACGGTGAAGTCGGCGGCGGTGTCGGCGATCACCTTCACCTCGCCGTAGCGGCCGCCCTCGGCGATGGCCTTCTTCGACCAGCTGCCGGTGTTGATGTAGTCGGCCCGGCCGGTGCGGCCCATGAGGTTCAGCGGCACCATGGCGAACTGGGTGGAGGCGCCGCCCTGGAGAAAGAGCACCTTGTAGTCGTCCGGGATCTCCATCAGCTCGCGCAGGTCGGCCTCGGCCTCCTCGGCGATGCGCATGAAGGCCTTGCCGCGATGGCTCATCTCCATCACCGACATGCCGGTGCCGTGCCAGTCCAGCAGCTCCTCCTGGGCCTGTTTCAATACCGCCTCGGGCAGCGCGGCCGGGCCGGCGCTGAAGTTGTAGACTCGTGACATGGTTGGGTTCCTTTGCTACTGCGATGATGAATTGGTTTTTTTGATCCCCTCACCCCTACCCTCTCCCTGAG
>JALWGP010000366.1 GCA_027038775.1 Sedimenticola sp.
CCAGTCTGCCGCCGCCCTGGACCAGGTGGCGCGCAACGCTGCCCTCAATGAGATCCCGGAGAGGGTTGCCAGCCTGCGCAGCGACGCCTTCGACGCGGTGCGCGAGCTCCGGCAGGCGGGCGAGCGCTTCGACATCGTGCTGGTGGACCCGCCCGCCTTCATCAAGCGGAAGAAGGACCGGAAGGAGGGAACCCTGGCCTACCGGCGCATCAACGAGGCGGCCCTGTCGCTGCTCACCCGGGACGGCCTGCTGGTGAGCTCCTCCTGCTCTTTCCACATGGAAGAGGCGCGCCTGCTGGAGACGGTGCAGAAGGCGGCCCGCCACCGCGACCGCAGCCTGCAGCTCCTCGAGCGCGGCCAGCAGGGGCCGGACCACCCGGTGCACCCGGCCATTCCCGAAACCGCCTACCTCAAGACGCTCTTTTTCCGTGTATTGCCCAGCTTCTGATGGTGTGCTTTCTCCGGGCGTCGTGCGGGTCGGGCGGCCTCGTCAGCGGACCGCCCGACCCGCTTCTGTAACCCCGGAGACTGTGGCAATCAGAAACTCATGGTATGGCACCAGGGAAGGGGGTCGGCGCCCGAAAGAGTCTTCGAAATGATCTATCCCGAAATCGATCCCGTCGCCCTGCACCTGGGTCCCCTCAAGGTTCACTGGTACGGCCTCGCGTACCTCGTGGGCATGGCCGGCGGCTGGGCGCTGGCGCGCTGGCGCATCCGCCACCAGGTGGGGGGCTGGACCGCGCAGCAGGTGGACGACCTGCTCTTCTACTGTGCCCTGGGCGTGGTGGTGGGCGGGCGCCTGGGCTACATCCTCTTCTACAATTTCGATGCCTGGCTCGCCGATCCCCTGCGGCTCTTCCGTGTCTGGGAGGGGGGCATGTCCTTCCATGGCGGCTTTCTGGGAGTGCTGGCGGCCATGTGGTTCTACCACCGCAAGCACGGCAAGGGGTTCTTCGAGCTCACCGATTTCATCGCCCCGTACATTCCCATCGGGCTCTTCGCCGGCCGCATCGGAAACTTCATCAACGGAGAGCTCTGGGGAAAGCCCACCGATCTGCCCTGGGCCATGCAGCTGCGCTGCGAGCGGTTCGCGAGCCTCTGCCGCGACAAGCTGGGATTGCCGCCGGATGCCGGGTGGACGCCGCCGCTGCACCCCAACCAGCTCTACGAGGCGCTGGGGGAAGGGGTACTGCTGTTCCTGCTGCTGTGGTGGTATTCTTCCAGGCCCCGGCCCCGCATGGCGGTGTCGGCCCTTTTTCTGATGGGTTACGGCCTGTTCCGGTTTCTCGTCGAGTTCGTGCGCATGCCCGACGCTCACATCGGCTACCTGGCCTGGGGCTGGCTCACCATGGGGCAGCTGTTGTCCCTGCCCATGGTCCTGGCGGGGGCCGGCATGATGGTCCGGGCTTATCGTAAACAGGCGTAGGAGGCCCGACCCCGGGCCGGACAGGAAACCATGAAACAGTACCTCGACCTGCTGAGAAGGGTGCGCACCGAGGGTGCGCCCAAGGACGACCGCACCGGCACCGGCACCTGGTCGGTCTTCGGTCACCAGATGCGCTTCGACCTGGCCGAGGGCTTTCCCCTGGTCACCACCAAGAAGATCCACCTCAAGTCGGTGATCCATGAGCTGCTCTGGTTCCTGCGTGGTGACACCAACATCGGCTACCTGCGGGAGAACGGCGTCACCATTTGGGACGAGTGGGCCGATGAGCAGGGGGAGCTCGGCCCCATCTACGGCTACCAGTGGCGCTCCTGGCCCACGCCGAGCGGCGAATCCATCGACCAGATCCACCAGGTGGTGGAGCAGATCCGCAGCACGCCTCACTCGCGCCGCCTCATCGTCACCGCCTGGAATCCCGCCGACCTGCCGGACGAGTCCCTCGCGCCGCAGGAGAACGTGGGGCGGGGGCGCATGGCGCTGGCGCCCTGCCACGCTTTCTTCCAATTCTACGTGCGCGATGGCCGCCTCTCCTGCCAGCTCTACCAGCGCAGCGCCGATGTCTTCCTCGGCGTGCCCTTCAACATCGCCAGCTACGCCCTGCTCACCATGATGGTGGCCCAGGTGTGTGATCTCGAGCCCGGTGAATTCATCCACACGCTGGGTGACGCCCACCTCTATCGCAACCACCTGGAACAGGCCGACGAGCAGCTCTCCCGTGAGCCCTTCCCCCTGCCGCGGATGAAACTCAACCCGGACGTGCGCCACATCGACGACTTCCGTTACGAGGACTTCGAGATCGTCGGCTACCAGTGCCATCCCGCCATCCGCGCCCCCATCGCGGTGTAGGAGGCCCGCCCCGGGCCGCA
>JALWGP010000367.1 GCA_027038775.1 Sedimenticola sp.
CGCGTGCGAGGCGACGGAGCCTGCGCCGTTCGCGGCGTCCGCGGGGTCGCCCGGCCGCCGGGTTGGGCTGGGCGGCCAGGTTCGCCAATTGGGCCTGAACCTTGTCGAGCTGCTTGCGCAAGCTCTCGACCCTCTTCCGGTTGTGGAAATTGAGGAAGGAGCGGGCCAGTATCTCCCGGATTTCGTCTTCGGTGTGCCGGTGGAGCAGGTTGACGATGGAGGAATAGGACAGGTTGAACGAGCTGGTGATGGGTTCGTAGGGGCCGCGCCGATACTTCTCGAGCTCGTCCTTGTTTCTGCCGTAGTCGGCGAAGTCCTGGCGGACGACCACGTATCCCACGCGGTCCATGCCGCGGCGACCTGCGCGGCCGGCCTTCTGCTGGAACTGGCGCACGGTGAGCGGTACGACGGTCTCACCGTTGAACTTCCGGATGGATTCGAACACCACTGTGCGGGCGGGCATGTTGATGCCCAGGGCGAACGTGGAGGTGCAGTAGAGGAGCTGAATGAGCCGGCGCTCGTAGAGTTCTTCCACCAGGGCCTTGAGAGCCACGTGGAGGCCGGCGTGATGAAAGGCGATACCCTGACGGTACATCCGGAGGTGGGCGGGGGTGAGCACGCCGGGGTTCTCGTGCTCGAACCGGGCCAGGGCGTCTTCCAGGGTGCGGCGGGCTTCGGCTGCCAGCAGACTGCGCTTCAGGGCCCGGCTGGCCTGGCGGGCGAACGCCTCCGTCTGCCTGCGGCTGAAGACAAAGTAGAGCACGGGTAGGTAGTCGGGGCACAGCAGATCCACCATGTCCAGGTGGGTGGTGGGCTTCTCCGCAGCGCCTCCACGCCGTGAGGCGTCGTCATGGCCGGGAGCGCGTGAATTCCTGCCGCGGCGCCGGCCTCGAGGCGCCGGCTCCGATTCGAAGGCATCGGGACCCTGCACCAGGAACCGCTTGTACGCCCGGGCAAAGGCTCGAGGCGTCACGATACCCGTCTGCCGGTTGGCCAGGAGGAGCTTGAGGGGGACGATTCGATGGTCCTCCTGGATGACGACGATGGATTCGTCGCGCACCACGGAGAGCCACTCGGCGAACTCCCGGACGTTGGGCAGGGTGGCGGACAGGGCGAGGATCCGCACGTCTCGAGGTAGGTAGATGAGCAGTTCCTCCCACACGGTTCCCCGTTCGGGATCGTCCAGGAAGTGCGCCTCGTCGATGATGACATGGGTGAGGTCGGTGGGCCGGTCCCCCTGGAGCAGCATGTTGCGGAGGATTTCGGTGGTCATGATTCGGAGGGGGGCGTCGTTGTTGATCACCAGGTCGCCGGTGACCAGGCCCACGCGGTCCCGCCCGTAGAGCTTGGAGTAATCTCTGAACTTCTGGTTAGACAATGCCTTGATGGGCGCGGTGTAGACCACTTGCCGGCCCGACTGCATGGCCTGGTCGACCACGAAGTCGGCGATGATGGTCTTGCCGTTGCCGGTGGGCGCGGTGACCAGCACCGAGTGCCCCTGCTTGATGGCCTCGATCGCCTCGGCCTGGAACCTGTCCAGGGTGAGCCCCCGGTAGGTGATGGAGGGCTGTTGCGACGAGGGGGACGGGGCGGCCGTCCGTTCTTTCCGTGGGTGCGCTGGCATGAACCGGTCCGTTTCCGTGTTGACTTCCTGGGAAAGAGATCGCAGGTTAGCCGATGTGTGCGCAAAAGGCACGTGCAAACGCTTTCCGGCGCTGTCGCGGAAGGGGGACGGTTGACCGCCTTCGTGGGATGCTTACCCTTGCTAGCGGTGAATTTCGATGCCGCGGCCGGTGGGTCGTCAGGGACGGCCCGGCGCCGACCGCTCGGGAGGCGGGAGGGGACGGCCGGCGGGGGTGCCCCAGCGACCAAGGCGGCAAGCCGTTTTGCCCGCAAGGCCCAGGAAGGAGATGCGCTGCCGGCTTACAAGGCCCTGGCGGAAATCACCGCGGCCTGTGTCAGCTGTCATGCGGGATACCGCATTCGCTGAGGTTATGGCAGACAGGGGAAATCCGTTGCAAGAGACCGGTGGTGGGTTGACCGGTTCAGTCAGCCGGCTCGCAGTTGACCAATAGCACTACCCCATCTACGCCGTGGACACTGACGCGGGTTCCGGCCGCACAATCCCTCCCGCGAATCTTCCAGGTAGTGTCATCCACGCGAATTTTGCCTTCGCCATTGACGATGGGCTGATCCAGGGTGAAGACCCGGCCCACATATTGTTCACCACGGCGGTTGAGGGTGGGTTCTTCCGAATCCACCGCCCGTGGGTTGAGCCATTTCCGTCCGATGATGACGCTGACGATGGAC
>JALWGP010000368.1 GCA_027038775.1 Sedimenticola sp.
GGGTGAAGGCGGTGGACCCCAAACGCCACGCCCGTTTTCTCGACGGGGGGGTGAAACCCGCCTTCACCCTGGCGGAGCTGCGCGACGCGGGCATCCGTTTCGACGAGCTGGTCAACGACCAGCTCAAGGCCGCGCTCATCGGGCTGGAGACGGAGGAGGGCATGGAGTACTGGCTCGGCCTCGACAACTTCTACGTGATCACCCGTTACAACCACAGCCCCATGTACGCCATGGCGGTTTACCAGCTGGGGGAGGCCATCGCGCGACAGGAGAAGCCATGAGACACTCCCTGCCGTCTCTCCTGGTCCTGTTCTTCCTGCTCGTGGCGGGATGCAGCACGCGCTCCCCCTTTCCCGAGCGGGACCGCGGCCCCGACCAGCCGGTGGACGTGAGCCACGTGCCCGACGCCGTGCCGCAGAAAGTGCCGCCGAGCCGTTACGGCAACCCCGACAGCTACACCGTCCTCGGCAAGACCTACCACGTGCTCAGGGACGCCCGCGGCTTCCGCCAGCGGGGACTGGCCTCCTGGTACGGCATGAAGTTCCACGGCCGCCGCACCTCCAGCGGCGAACGCTACGACATGTACGCCATGACCGCTGCGCACAAGACCCTGCCACTGCCCACCTGGGTGCGGGTCACCAACCTGGAGAACGGCCGCTCGGTGGTGGTGAAAGTGAACGACCGCGGCCCCTTCCACGACGGACGCATCATCGATCTCTCCTACGCCGCTGCCGCCAAGCTCGGGGTACTGGCCCGGGGCACGGCCCCGGTGGAGATCGTGGCGCTCACCCCCGGCGAGGAGGCGCCGAAGCGGGGCCACCCGGTGATCGCCGGCAGCGGCCGTTATCTCCAGGCAGGCGCCTTCGCCAGCCTTCCCAACGCCCGCAGCCTCCAGCGTCGCATCGAGCGCCGCCACGCCTTCCCGGTGGAGATCCGCCGGGAGAACGGACTGCACAAGGTGGTGGTGGGCCCCCTGGAGGCGGCCGCCGACATCGAGACCCTCTCGCGCACGCTGCAGGAGTGGGGCATCGCCTCACCCCATCTTGTACAATGAGCAGCCGTTCCGAAAGCCATCTCCCTGCCTGTCCATGAGCCCGATGAGACGATTCCTCACGCTGCTGTTCCTGCTCTGCCTGGCGCCGGCGCTCTCCGCCACGCCACCGCCGGCGCCGCCGAAGGTGGAGGCCAGCGGCTACCTGTTGATGGACTACCACAGCGGCGCGGTGCTGGCGGAGAGCAACGGAGAGAAGCGGCTGGAGCCGGCCAGCCTCACCAAGATCATGACCGCCTACGTGGTCTTCCGGGAACTGGAGGAAGGCAACATCAGCCTGCAGGACCAGGTGCTGGTGAGCAAGAAGGCGTGGAAGACCCCCGGTTCGCGCATGTTCATCGAGGTGGGCAAGAAGGTCTCGGTGGACGACCTGATCCGCGGCATGATCGTCGTCTCCGGCAACGACGCCTGCGTGGCGCTGGCGGAGCACATTGCCGGCAGCGAGGAGTCCTTCGTCTCGCTCATGAATGAACAGGCGCTCCGCCTCGGCATGACGAACACCCACTTCGTCAATTCCACGGGGCTGCCCGACCCCGACCACTACACCACGCCCGGGGACATCCTCAAGGTGACCCGCGCCCTGATCCGCGAATTTCCGCAGTACTACTCCATCTACTCGCAGCGCGAGTTCACCTTCAACAAGATCACGCAGAAGAACCGCAACCGCCTGCTCTGGCGCGACCCTTCCGTGGACGGCGTCAAGACCGGCCACACCAAGTCGGCCGGCTACTGCCTGGTGGCCTCGGCCAAGCGGGAAGGGATGCGCCTGCTCTCGGTGGTGATGGGCACCAAGAGCGAGGAGGCGAGGGCCGAGGAGAGCCAGAAACTGCTCAACTACGGCTTCCGCTTCTATCAGACCCACCGCCTCTTCGGCGCGGGCGAACCCCTGAAGGAGGTACGCGTCTGGAAAGGTGACCGGGAGCAGCTGGAGCTGGGGCCGGCAGAGGCCCTTCACGTCACCATTCCCCGCGGCGACTACGACAAGCTCAAGCTGCGCACCCGCATCGAACCGAGAATCACCGCACCCGTGAAGCAGGGGGAGGAGCTGGGCCGGCTGCTGGTGGAACTGGAGGGGGAGGTGCTGGCCGAGGTGCCGCTGGTGGCGCTGCAAGAGGTGGGGGAAGGCGGCCTGGTCCACAACCTGGTGGACACCGTGCTGCAGCTCTTCGAGTGAGCGGGCGGATGCTGGTCTACCTGAACGGCGACTACCTGCCGCTGGAAGAGGCGCGGGTGCCGGTGCTCGACCGTGGTTTCCTCTTCGGCGACGGCGTCTACGAGGTGATCCCCGCCTACGGCGGCCACCCCTTCCGCCTGGAGGAGCACCTGCAGCGGCTGGAGAACAGCCTGCGCGCCATCCGCATGGAGCCGCCGCTGACGCGTCGACAGTGGAGGGAGATCTTCCATCGCCTGCTCGACCCGCTCGGCGACGCCGACCAGCAGCTCTACCTGCAGGTGACCCGCGGCGCCTACGAGCGGCGGCTGCACGCCATCCCCGGAACGGTGACGCCCACCGTCTTCGTCATGAGCAATCCCCTCGCCCCGCGCGACCCGGAGCTGGTGGCGCGCGGCCTGGCGGCGGTGACCCTGGAGGACATCCGCTGGCAGCGCTGCGACATCAAGGCCATCACCCTGCTGGCCAACATCCTGGCCCAGCAGCAGGCGCGCGACGCCGGCGCCGACGAGGCGATCCTGGTGCGCGACGGCCTGGCCACCGAGGGCACCGCCTCCAACTTCTTCCTGGTGAAGGAGGGTCGCATCCTCACCCCGCCCAAGAGCGCCCACCTGCTGCCCGGCATCACCCGCGACCTGGTGCTGGAGCTGGCGCGGGAGGCGGGACTGCCCTGCGCCGAACGCGACATCCCCGTGGAAGAGCTGAAGGGGGCCGACGAGATCTGGGTCACCAGCTCCACCAAGGAAGTGATGCCGGTGACGCGGCTCGACGGCCGCCCGGTTGGAAACGGCCGGCCCGGCCCCATGTGGCAGAAGATGGATGCGCTCTACAGCGCCTGCAAGGCCCGGCTCAGGGCCGGGCCGACGAACCAGTGCCATGAGTGAAGAGAGGAAAGAGACCGAAGCCGAGGGCATGACCTTCCCCTGCCGCGTCTGCGTGCGCGCCATGGGGCTGGCCGAAGACGACTTCGACGCCCTGGTGGTGGAGATCGTGCGCCGCCACTGCCCCGACCTGGGCGAGGGGGCGGTGACCCTCCACCCCAGCCGCACCGGCAAGTACGTCTCGGTGAACGTGGTGGCGGAGTTCCACAGCCGCGAGCAGCTCGACGCTCTCTACGACGAGCTCACCGCCAACGAGCGGGTGCTGATGCGGCTGTGAGCCAGGCGGTCATCATCCGCCACCTGGGGCTGGTCCCCTACCAGGAGAGCTGGCAGGCGATGCGTGCCTTCACCGACGCCCGCCAGCCCGACACCCCTTCCGAGATCTGGCTGCTGGAGCACCCGCCGGTCTTCACCCAGGGTCAGGCGGGACGGGCCGAACACCTGCTGGCCCCAGGCGACATCCCCCGTGGTCCAGAGCGACCGCGGCGGCCAGGTCACCTACCACGGCCCGGGCCAGCTCGTCGCCTACCTGCTGCTCGACCTGAAGTCGACCGGCCGCGGCATCCGCGGCCTGGTCACCGCCATGGAGCAGTCAGTGATCCGGCTGCTGGCCGACGCCGGCATCCAGGCCCACGCCCGCCCCGACGCCCCCGGCGTCTACGTGGACGAGGCCAAGGTGGCCGCCCTGGGCCTGCGGGTGCGGCACGGCTACACCTACCACGGACTGGCCCTCAACGTGGACCTCGACCTGGAACCTTTTTCCCGAATCAACCCCTGCGGCCATTCCGGCCAGGCCGTGACCAGCCTGGCGGAATTGGGGGTGGACATGGAGGTGGGAAAAGCCGGAGAGGAGGTGGTGGCGCACCTGTGCGGGGAGCTGGATCTAAATCCGGTCTACAACAAAAAAGCGTAGCTTTGTAGGCGCTTCCGATTTCGCGTTCGAACCGGAAGAAAGACTGATCTCACCTGCCGCCATGAACACCCTCGACCACTATGCGGCCATCATCAGCGTCGACTGGGCCGAAAAAAACATGACCTGTGCCTGCGGGTCACCAACTCTGATGACCTGGAATACAGTATCCATCCCCACCAGGCCCAGGCCATAGAGGACTGGGCCATCAAATTGCAGCAGCGCTTTCCCGATAGCCAGATCGCCATCTGGCATCGAATCGTGCAAGGTGCCGCTAATCCATCGCTTCGCCCTGGCCCTGGATTACCTGGCCAGATGCGATGAGGAGATCACGGAGCGTTTCTAAGCCCTCGACGATGGCCTGTCGTTCGATGCCCTGCCCGGCGCCGGCAGGCACCTTGTGCCCCGCCTCTTGATCGCCTTTGGCGAAGATCGTCAGCGCTTTACTTCTGCGGAATCACTGTGTCGTTATGCTGGCATCGCCATAGTGTCTGGGCCAAGGCCTTCTACCAACTACAGCGTGAACGTAAAAAGCCCCATCAGGTGGCTGTTCGATCACTCGCATTCAAATGGGTCCGCATCCTCTATCGCTGCTGGCAGGATCGAATCTCTTATGACGAGGCAAGGTACCTGATGGCTCTCAAAGCCAAGGGCTCACCACTGGTCGCCGAACTGGCAAAGTAAATAGAATTCATTTGTCAGTCGGCCTCAGTGTGTGTTAGGCCCCATGCAATCATGGTTGCACATCGGGTACCGGGTTTATTTGCCGCTCACCGCGTGCCCGGTGCCGCTCGCGCATGCGTTCAAAATATTCACGCTCCCTTTCGAATAATTCTTCGAGCCGCTGTCGCTCGTCTGGTGTTAGGTTCCTGCGGAACTGCTCAAGTTCACATTCTAGTTTATGGGCCTGACGTTCCGCTTCGCGGGCACCCTCCCAAGCCTCACTCGCCTTCCACCAAAGGTAAAGCGCCTCAAAAATAGTTTTTAGATCATCGATTAGGCCGAGGATTCCAAGCAGGCGCTTGCCTAAGCCCTTGATAAGTGCCCGTGCTATTCTACCTCTGAGCCAAGCCTTGGGAGACTTCAGCAATTTGCGGAGCCCAGCGAGCTTCCTAAGAGGATTGAACCGTTGCAGCAATTTCGGACGACGATACCTATATTGTTCCCGGACACGACGTTCAAATCGACGAGCAATTCGCTCTGCTTCTTCATGGGTCTTGCCACGTCGTATCAGTTCCTCTATTGCCCGAGTCGCCTCTCGTTTGGCAAGCATATCGGCAAGAATATCAGCAGCCACTTCCTCGACGATACGCTCAAGAACAAAATCTTCAATCTGTTCGCGCGGATCAAGTTCCTCTTTTAACTTATCGCCGAGGCGGTCCAAGAACTCTTTTGTGTCTTCATCGGTCCACCAGTCGGGAAGCCCATCTAGACTATTTGGATCGACTGTGCCTGCTTCTTGCTCACACTCTCTTTGTTCAAGAGCCAGTCGCTCCTCAAAGTCGCGAAGCATACGAGCAACATCTTCCCCCAAAGGTACGTCGGGAATCTCGTCTAATACGAAAACCCATGCATCATAATTGAAACTGATTTCGAGTAGGGAGTTACCAATGGGAGTAATCAAGAGTGTATCGCGTTTGCGAGAAGGGAAGAGTGCCTTACCGTTCGGAGGACGGTTGAGAAGCCGCTCACGAAACAACTCAGAATTTTCTATTGTGTAGGCGACTTCCTCTGGGAGAAAAACAGAATCGAAGACAGTTTCCTCATAGCCTTCATTTCGATGGCGTGCGAGCATAAAGAAAGATTGCCCTTGTGGTTCAATCTCAAGGATTACACCACTCTGATCGTCAACCCATGTACCAACGAAACGCGGACAAGGCTGTTGAAGCCATAAGCTCTGACTTAGAGGTGAGTGTCTCTGTGTATCCGAACGCGCTGAGCAATCACCCGGCGCTGCTTGCTGTGGTTTTTCTGAGGGTCTCATTCGTTACTCCTTTGAGTGTAGTTACAGATGCCTAACGACGAAGCTCAGCCGATGTGAAACCGCGTAGCAGTTCAAACGGCATCTTCCCCGATAAAGTTGACACCCAGTCACACAGCCAGCCCCAATTCAAACGCCGTCGGGCTCTGGTATTCCGGCGATGAATGCAGCCGCTCTTCGTTGTAGAACGCGATATACCTCGCCACCTGTCGCCGCAACTGCTGTTCGCTGCCGAAGGAAAATCCGTGGTAGGCATCCGACTTGAACCTGTGAAAAAACGATTCCATGTGAGCGTTGTCAGCCATCTTGCCTGGCTGGTTCATACTCTGAATATAGCCCAGTTCTTTGAGTCGATCGCGGAATGCATGCACCGCGTACTCGATACCGCGGTCAGAGTGGAAAATGACGGACCCCTTCGGGTGCCGGGCCGCCACTGCCTGGTTCAGCGCCAGTAATGTCAGGCGAACCCCCTTGGTCCGCCGCAGGCACCAGCCGATGATCTGTCGGCTGAATTTTGTAACCCGTAAGTTTCCCCTTGAGAATGTCCAGTACGACCTTTGTCTTGCACTTGGCCGTCCACCGCTTGATCTCGTTTTCCTGCTTGTTCATGTCGCCCTCCTTCCTGCACTATAGCCTGTGCAGGTCTGGAGGGGGCCATTTCAGGAGGGGAGCATTTCAAAGCCACGCACCTCACGGCCTCGATCATCTATTGGCGTAAGGGGGGTCATCGTCTTGCTCCGGTGAAAAGACCGACTGTGGTCCCTCCTAAGCATTAACGATAAATGGACTACCGGGGCGAGAATTGGGGGTGGCTGCCGCTAAGCGGCTTAGTTCAACGACAAGGGTCACTTGCCACTATGGAGCAAGGCCGAAGGCCGCAGCAGAATAGCGGTCAAGTGCACCCGTTTGTTGTGCGCAATAATCAATCAAAATTCACTTTGATAGCTTGTCGTAAGTTTGGCCTTGCCACTTCTAAAGCCAGATTAATAATATCCTGTATGTTTTTCCTGCTGTAATTGGTGCCAAGCCACCATCCAGGAACTATTTCGATTGAATGCTGTTCCGCCAAATCCGGACGCCCTGGGTATAATTCATATTTATCCCGTGCTAAATATCTTCTCTTTTTTCCATGTTTCCTAGAAG
>JALWGP010000369.1 GCA_027038775.1 Sedimenticola sp.
GCCTCGAGGTGGCCGATGCAGCCGCGCAGCTGCCCCCCCTCCTCGAGGGTGACGAAGGTGGCCCGTTGCACCTGCAGCTCGGGATCGAAGTCGGCAGGGTCCACCACCAGGGGCCGCCCGGTACGCAGGCCGTGGGCGATGGAATCCCGCGCCACCTGCAGCAGCAGGCGGCGGTGGGCCGGGCTCAGCTGGCGATCACCGGAAGACATAGGCGCCGTACCCCACGACCCTGCGCTTGTCGCCGGCGGTGTCGCCGGAGTTTCTCAGGTCCACCGTCTGCGGCCGCAGGCCGTGCTCCCGGGCCGCCAGCAGCAGGCCGTTCACCGGGATGCGGCCGCAGGCGTCGTGGAAGCCGATGAGATCGGGGCGCAGGGCCTCGATGGCGGCGGTGGTGCGGGTATCCCGCTCCCGCGCGCTGTGGTAGTCCAGGTAATGGCTCAGGTCCGAGCTCACCACGATGAGGGTCTCGTCGCCGTCCCACAGCCGATCGAGGAGCTCGCCCACCTCCGCCGGGTCGGCATCGCCCACCACGAAGGGGACGATGGAGAACTCCTTCAATACCCGCTGGAGGAAGGGGAGGTGCACCTCCAGGGCATGCTCTTCGGCAAAGGCGGCGTCGAAGGTACTCACCTGGGGCAGCTCCAGGGCCGCCTCCACCGCCTGCCGGTCCACCGGCACGTCGCCCAGTGGGGTGCGGAACCAGTCGGCCGAGGAGGTGGCGATGCCGCGGAAGGGCACCCGGTGGGAGGGAGCCAGGATCACCACCCGGCGGATGCGGTCCGCCGCTGGGATCAACCGGGCGTAGGCGCTGGCCGCCACCGGACCGGAATAGACGTAACCGGCGTGGGGGGCGATGAGTGCCTTGGGCGGCGGCTCCTCCGCCGGCCCTGCCTGGGCCAGGAAGGCGTCGATCTCGGCGGCCAGCGTGGCCGGATCCGAAGGGTAGAACATGCCCGCCACGGCGGGCGGCTTTACTGTGGCCATCACTTGAAATCCCGAATTCGAACCTGATCTATGAAACATCAGATGGGTTCACGCGGAGAAATTGCAAGATGAACGCCCCGGAAGCATTCCCCGGCCGTTACTGGCACAAGCTGGAGGACGGCCGCATCCAGTGCGATCTCTGTCCCAGGCACTGCAAGCTGAAGGAGGGGCAGCAGGCACTCTGTTTCGTGCGCGCACGGCAGAACGACCAGATCGTCCTCACCACCTACGGCCGCTCCAGCGGATTCTGCGTGGATCCCATCGAGAAGAAGCCGCTCAACCACTTTTTGCCCGGCACGCCGGTTCTCTCCTTCGGCACCGCCGGCTGCAACCTGGCCTGCAAGTACTGCCAGAACTGGGACATGAGCAAGTCCCGCGAGATGGACAAACTGGCGGCCGAGGCCAGCCCGGAGAAGATCGCGCGGGTGGCCGAGGAGCTGGGCTGCCGCAGCGTGGCCTACACGTACAACGATCCGGTGATCTTCCTCGAGTACGCGGTGGACACCGCCAAGGCCTGCCACGAGCGCGGCATCCAGAGCGTGGCAGTAACCGCCGGCTACATCTCGCCCGAGGCGCGCAAGGAGTTCTTCGCCCACATGGATGCGGCCAACATCGACCTCAAGGGGTTCACGGAGGAGTTCTACCACAAGCTCACCGGCGGCCACCTGCAGCCGGTGCTGGACACCCTCGAGTACGTGAAGAAGGAGACCGACGTCTGGTTGGAGATCACCACCCTGCTGATTCCCGGCCACAACGACTCCGAGGACGAGCTCAAGCGCATGACCGGGTGGATCCTGGAAACCCTGGGGCCCGACGTGCCGTTGCACTTCACCGCCTTCCACCCGGACTACAAGATGCGTGACGTGCCGCCCACCTCGCCCACCACCCTCACCTGGGCGCGGGAGCTGGCCAGGAAGCAGGGGCTGCACTACGTCTACACCGGCAACGTCCACGACAGCGAAGGAGGCAGCACCTGGTGTCCCGAGTGCGGCGAGCTGCTCATCGAGCGCGACTGGTACGTGCTGGGCAGGTGGGGGCTGGACGAAAAGGGCTGCTGCGCCAACTGCGGCACCAGGATCCCCGGCGTCTTCGAGGCCAGGCCCGGCACCTGGGGCGCGAGGCGTTTGCCGATAGCCATGTAGGAATCGGCCTACAGACAGGGGCCGGAAGCGTTCCTAATATTTTCGGTGACCGGGCCGGATTGCCCGGTCGAGAAAACGGAAACAGACAAGGGAGTGTTCAACCATGAAGGAACGCATCATGGCTATCTCGTTCGTATCCGCCGTCTCCATGATCCTGGCGCTCACCTCGGGC
>JALWGP010000370.1 GCA_027038775.1 Sedimenticola sp.
TGACCAAGGAAGAGCTGGTACGGATCGTGGACCTGTGGGTGGAGACGGCCCTGGCCCTGGAGCCGAAGAACCTGGCCATGATGGGCTATCTGCTGAAAGCACAGAGCAAGCGCTGGGAAAAGGAGACGGGCGGGGCCACCGTCTCCCGCCTGCGCGCCTGAGGCGGCGGAATCAGCTGACCACGCGCAGCCGGGGGCGGGGTTTTTCCAGCCCGAAGTGCACCGACAGCTGGTGCGCGGATTCCTGGATCAGCCGCTCCAGCTCGTCCACCTGCGCCTGCCCGGTGCTCATGAACTCCATCTCGCCCATCTGCTCCCACTGTTCCGCCACAAGCTGCAACCGCGTCAGACCCACGTTGGCGGCGCTGCCGCGCAGGGCGTGGGCCAGCTCCTTCATGGTGTGGTAGTCCTGGGAATCCACCACTTCCCGCATCTGCCGCAACATGGCCTCGGCGTCCTCGTTGAAGCATTCCATGATGCGCGCCACCAGCTCTGTCCCCGCGTCCAGCGAGAGCAGCTCCTGCACCTTCTCGTCGTCCACCAGGGGCACCTCTTCCAGCGCCAGGGCCGACAGCGCCCCCTCCGCATCGAGCGCCACGTGAGTGGCACCGATGCCCAGCTCCTCGATGGCCTGGAACAGCTGCACCGCGCTGATCGGCTTGGGCAGGATACGTTCGATGCCGGCTTCCTCGCAAGCCGCCCGCGCCGCCTCCGTGACATCGGCGGTGATCATGATGAAGGGAATGATCTCCTCCCCGGCATGGGCGAAACGGTAGAGCTGGTAGGCCTCCAGGCCGTTCATGTCGGGCATGTGCATGTCCAGCATGGCGAGGTCGTAGTCGTCGCTTTCGATGGCCTCGAGAAACTCCTCGCCGTTGCCGGTCTCCGTCACGCGGTGGCCCGCGTTGCGCAGCATGCTCGCCAGGATGAGCCGGTTGGTGGCGTTGTCGTCCGCGATGAGGATGTTGAGCGGTGTGGCCAGCTCGCGCGCCTCGGTGAAGATGTCTTCCTCCAGCTCCTGGGGAAGCCCCACGGTGTGCAGCGCATGGAACAGCTCCATCTCCGACTCAACCCACATCTTCCGGTCCACGACGCGCTCGCCGAAAGGGGGCTGCCCCGATTCCGCAGCGACCACGACGAGGGGAACATTCTCCGCCACCAGCCCTTCCCGCTGCCAGCGCACCAGGGAAGGTGCCACGACCGCAGCGGACTCGCTGCCGACCACGATGGCCTCCACCGGCGAATAGTCGTAGAAGGCTTGGCGCAACAGCCGCTCCGCCGAGGCCGTATCGTTGGCCGCAAGCACCTCCAGGCTCCACTCCTGCATGTGGCGGCAGTACTCCCGGGCCACCTCCGCCCGTTCGAACAGCGCCAGCACCGAGCGCCCCGCGATGGGCAGCTGGACGCTCCCCGGCTCTTCCTCCACCACCGCCATGGGCAGCGTGAAACGGAAGGTGGTGCCCCTGCCCGGAACGCTCTCCAGGGAGAGCTCCCCTCCCATCAGTTCCACCAGCTCGCGGGCGATGGTGGTGCCCAGACCCGTTCCGCCGAACTGCCGTGAGGTGCTGCTGTCGGCCTGCACGAAGGGTTCCAGGATCTTGGCCTGCTTTTCCGGGGGGATGCCGATGCCGGTGTCGCGTACGCTGAACTGCACCCTGACGCCCGACTCCTCCGAATCCACCAGCATGCAGCGAAGCTCCACCTCGCCTTCCGGGGTGAACTTGATGGCGTTGCCCACCAGGTTCACCAGCACCTGCTTGAGGTGGTTCTCATCGCCCTCCAGCCGACAGGGCAGACGGGGATCGATGCTGCGCAGGAGGCGCAATCCCTTTTTCTGCGCCTCTATGCTCATCATGTCCACCACGGTGTTCATGAACTGGTGCAGGTCGAAAGGTTCTGCCTCGCTGACGAGCTTGTTGGCCTCGATCTTGGAAAGATCCAGCACGTTGTTGATCAGTTCCAGCAGGACACCGCCCGAGCGGTTGATGATGTTGACCAGATGCCGGTCCTCGCGGGGGAGGTCCCGCTCCTTGAGAAGCTCGGCAGCACCGATGATGCCGTTCAGCGGGGTACGGATCTCATGGCTCATGTTGGCCAGGAACTGACCCTTGGCCCTGTTGGCGTTCTCGGCGGCGATCTGGGCGTTGCGAAGGCGCTGGGCCAGGGCAGCGGCGTAGCCGGGCAGGACGAGGAGCGTAATCCACAGACCAATGCCCATGCCCAAATGTGCATGCCAGTACTCGCTGAAGAGCAGTACCCACCCAAAGCCGATCAGGGAGAATATCGACGACAGGTAGAGGTACCTGGAACCGTAACGCAGGGTGTTGCCGAAGATCACCCACAGGTAAATACCGAACCATGGGGCCCCCGCATCTTCCGCCAGGTAGAGTGCGACCGAGAATCCGATGCAGTCCACGAAAACACCGAACACCTTCCGGGAGACAGAAGCCACCGGCCAGAGATAGGTGGACAGGTAGATCCCTGCAGCCACAAACGTGATCCCGATGACATACCCGAAGAGTTCGCTCCCAGGATCGTCCTGCCCTTCTCCCGGCTGCCGTATTCCCATGAGATACAGGATCGTCAAACCGAGAATCACCAGGCGCAACACCGCCTGCTCCCGTTCACTGCGAACAGAGTCGCCCGGCGCCCCCAGTAGGAGATGAACGACCGACTTGTTGCCCACGCTTCCCTTTTCTGGTCTACTCATGACTTGAATCTTCAGCAAACGGATTCCTTGACCTCCGATTGGAATGCAACTTTCGCACCAAATAACAAGAATGAAAGCAAAACACATGTTTTGTAAGAATTTTTTTGAAATTCCCAATAACAGCATCCGGCTTGCTGCCGCGCCCAGTGTCAAGATCTGTCACTTGTGTTCGGTTTAGTGCGATGAAAATTTGACACCCCTTGATCAGTTTCCAGGATCCAGGGCGCTGCGAACGCACACCTCTCCATTCTCTAGTTGATAACCCCAATAAATTCACCACCGGAAATCCATGAAAAGAGACATCGAGCAGACCCTGAAGGAATCCATCGCCCGCCTGAAAATGCTCAGCGTGGAAGAAATCAACCTGGATTCCCGTCTGGACGAGCTGGGCATCAGCTCCCTCGATTCCATCTCCCTGGTCTTCGACATCGAAGACAAGTATGGGGTGGAAGTGCCCAACGAAGCGTTGAAGAAACTGCAAACCGTCCGCGACATCGTGGAAGGGGTGGAAAGACTGCTCGCGACCCAGAAGGCATGAAAGGGATCGCCGTCACCGGCCTGGGATGCATTTCCGCGCTTGGCGGAAACGTGGAGGAAAACTGGGCCGCCCTCAGCACCGGCAGATCGGCAATCGGACACCTGCAGGGTTTCGAGGAAACCGACCTCAAGGTGGCCACTGCGGCCCAGGCCAAGGACTTCGTTCCGGAAAGCCATTTCCAGGCCGCTCAGCTTGGGCTTCTGGACCGCCACAGCCAGCTGGCCCTGGTGGCCGCCAGGGAGGCGGTGGAAGACGCCGGGCTCTCACCGGAACAGCTGAAACCCATGGCCGCCGTCGTCGGCACAGGCTGCGGCGGCAAGGAGACGGACGAACTTACCTACCAGAGGCTCTACCGGGACGGCAAACCCAGGGTCCACCCCTTCACCATCCCGAGAGGAATGCCGTCTGCAGCCTCCAGCCAGGTAAGCATGCAGCTGGGAATCCAGGGCCCCTGCTTCACCCTCGCCAGCGCCTGCGCTTCCGCCAACCATGCGATTGCCCAGGCCGTGCTCATGATCCGCGCAGGCATCGTGGACGCAGCCATCGCGGGGGGTGCCGACGCTCCTTTTACTTATGGGCTCCTGAAGTCCTGGGAAGCCCTGCGCGTGCTCTCCCCGGAAACCTGCCGCCCTTTCAGCGCCGACCGCAAGGGCTTGGTGCTGGGTGAAGGGGCAGGCATGGTGATCCTCGAATCACTGGAACACGCCCAAGCCCGGGGGGCGCACATTTACGCCATCCTCAGTGGCATCGGCATGAGCGCGGATGCCGCACACATCACCGATCCTGCAAGCGAAGGGGCCGCCCGCGCCATACAGGCCGCCCTGGCCGATGCCCGCAAGGATCCGGGGGAGATCGATTACATCAACGCCCATGGCACGGGTACACTGCTCAACGATCCTTCGGAAACCCGGGCGATTCACGCGGTATTCGGAAGAGACGCCGAAAGGCTCCTCGTCTCTTCCACCAAGTCCATGCACGGACATACGCTGGGCGCAGCAGGGGCCATCGAGTTGATTGCCACGGTGAAGGCGTTGCAGGAAGGCGTGATCCCGCCCACCGCCAACTTCACCGCACCAGGGGAAGGCTGCGACCTGAACTACGTGCCCAACGAGCCTGCAAGGGTCTCCTGCAAATCGGCGATGAGCAATTCCTTCGCCTTTGGAGGACTCAACGCAGTGCTGGTCGTGGACCGATTCGACTGAATGGAACCAGGATCCGGCATCAGGCGGGCCTGTGGAACAGGTAGTGCCCGTTTCCGAAATGGTTTCCGTCGCCTGGAAGAAAACAGGCCTTGCAGAGTATGAAATAGTCGTTCCAGTGCTGAACGTCGAGCCCGGGGTCGCTCTCCCTGATTTCGTCGAGATTGTTCCAGAATCTCCTGTGCCACTCGTCCAGCGTTCTCCAGTAGTTCATTCCGTTCACGAACCACTTCCGCTCGAAAACCAGCTCCCCGGCATGCCTCTCTATCTCGTCGAAGGGCCACACGCGGCCACCGGGAAAGTACTTTGCAATGAGCACATCCCCGGAATCCATGAACTGGGGAACGACCATTCTCGAAACGATGAGGTGATGAAAAACGGCACCGCCAGGCCGGACGAACCCATACAACTTTTCGTTGAACGCCTTCAGATTCCTGACCGCTTCGATCAGCCCCACGGAAACGACCGTGTCGAACTCGCCCAAATCCGCCGGATCCAGTTCCTCGAAGCTCGCCCGGATGATCCTGAGACGGGACTTGTCGAACACATGCGCCGGATCCTCCATGCACTGCTGGATGTACTTCACCTGTGTTCTGCTGGGAGTGACGCTTACCAGCTCCACGTCGGGGTAGCGTTCCATCAGGTACCTTTCCAGGGCACCAAATCCGCATCCGAGATTGAGAATGCGCTCGTTCCCCTCGATGCCCGCACGGCGAGTTATCAGTTCAAACTTCCTCTCCTGTGCTTCCTCCAGGGAAAGTGAACTGTCCATGACCCGACCCGGCTCTTCGTCGTAGAACGCCATCGTGTAAGCCAGGTACACGTTGTCGAGGAACCCTCGGAAAAGGCCCAATTCCTGGTCGTAATGGACCTCCATCAGTTCTTCCGTCTGCTCGAACATGGGCCCCCGGTCGACAGGCACATCTACGTCGGCCACGGACAGGCCCCGGCGGCTCAAGTCCCGGTATTCGCGCTCCAGGAACCGCGCCACGTGGCGCTCCTTCTTCAGCGCCTCCTCTGTCCCCCAGGGACAAACACCCCACTGCTCCTGCTGCACTGTCATGACACGCAATTTCCTCGATCGGGCAACCGGGTTACGTTCAAAGCGAATACCTCTCCTGAAGTCTCCACATCCGGACCATTATGCTGACTTCAATTGCAGGCGCAACAACTCAACAAACAAAGGGACCAGCAACCATTACCACCAAATACCAACCTTGTTTGCAAGGATAGTGGGCCACGGAGAATACCAATCAACCAACTGGTCACACAGCAACTGAGTGATAAACTACCTGCCGACACCTCGTAAGCTTCCCCTGGCCCCGGACAGGTGTAAAGTAGAGCTTTCTGGCCACCCCCAGCTCCCAGCCAGGAGGTTCAGATGAGGAAATCGCGGTTCACTGAGAGTCAGATCGTGGCGATTTCCCACGAAGCGAATTCGGGAATGAAGGCGCGAAAGCTCTGCCGTAAGCACGGCATCTCTGATACCACCTTCTACAACTGGAAGAGGTGGATGGGCTTGAGACCGGGACGGTTTCTTCTTTCTCGAAGCGCTTGTCCCTAAAGGAAAAAGAAAAGGCCCGCACCCGTGCGGTGCGAGCCTCGGCAGATGGTGGGCCGTGGGCGATTCGAACGCCCGACCAACTGATTAAAAGTCAGCTGCTCTACCGACTGAGCTAACGGCCCTGAGGAGCGCGCATTATACAGTGAAGGCACGGATGCTGAAACCCCCTCCATGCAGTTTTTCACCGGTAGCGGGTGGGGTCGGGAACCCCGGCGGCGGCAAAGCCCTCGGCCCGCAGGCGGCAGGAGTCGCAACGGCCACAGGCCCTGCCCTCGGCGTCCGCCTGGTAGCAGGAGACGGTGAGGCTGTAGTCCACGCCCAGCCGGGCGCCGGTGCGGATGATCTCCGCCTTGGTCATGTGGATCAGGGGGGCGTGGATGCGGAAACGGTCTCCCTCCACCCCCGCCCGGGTGGCGAGGTTGGCCAGCTTCTGGAACGCCTCGATGAACTCGGGCCGGCAGTCGGGATAGCCGGAGTAGTCCACGGCGTTGACACCGATGAAGAGGTCCCGGGCACCCAGCACCTCGGCCCAGCCGAGAGCCAGCGCGAGGAAGACGGTGTTGCGCGCCGGCACGTAGGTCACCGGAATGCCCTCCTGGGGCGTTTCCGGCACCTCGATGGCCTCGTCGGTGAGCGCAGACCCGCCGATCTCGTCCAGCCCGAGCCTCAGGACCCGGTGCTCCACCACCCCGAGGCTGCGGGCCACCCGTTTCGCCGCCTCCAGCTCGGCGGCGTGGCGCTGGCCGTAGTCGAAGCTGAGCGCATGGCAGGCGTAACCCTGGTCCTTCGCCACGGCCAGCGCGGTGGCGGAGTCGAGCCCTCCGGACAGCAGCACCACCGCCTTGTCACTCATCGTCCCGGTTCCTCTCCCCAAAGGATCTTGTGCAGCTGCAGCTGGAGACGCACCGGCAGGCCGTCCTCCAGGATCCACTCGGCCAGCTCCCTCGGCTCGAGCTCCCCCCAGGCAGGGGAGAAGAGCACCTGGCAGCGCTCCGCAAGCCCGTGTTCCTCCACCTTCCACCGGGAGGACTACGAGTGGAGCCGGTGGCAGGTGGAGGAACACGGG
>JALWGP010000371.1 GCA_027038775.1 Sedimenticola sp.
ACCACCAGGGTGCTGTCGTCGAGCAGGCCGCGGATGGCCTCGATGCGGATCTGGCTGCTTCCCTCCTCCGGCGCGATGCGGTGGAAGTCCGGGTGGGTGCCCGCCTCGAACAGTCGGCAGTCGCGGCAACCGCCACAGGCGTGGCCCGATTCGGTGGGCTCGCGGCACAACAGGGTCCGGGCCAGCGCCTCGGCCAGCAGGGACTTGCCCAGCCCTTCGGGCCCGCCCAGCAGCAGGGCGTGGGAGAGGCGCCCCTGCCGCCGGCTCTCCACCAGCTGCCGCCAGGCCTCCGCCTGCCAGGGCAGCGGGATGGCGGCGCTCAGTTCCATGCGGCAACGAACTCCCGCACCGCCCCGGACACCTGCCGCTCCACCTCCTCCAGGGGGCGGGCGGCGTCGATCACCCGGAAACGCCCGGGCTCGGCGGCGGCCAGATCGAGGTAGGCCTGTCGCACCCGCTCGAAGAAGGGGCGCTGCTCCTTCTCGAAACGGTCCGGCGCAGAGCGCCGGCCGGCCCGCTCCAGCCCCACCTCCGGCGGCAGGTCGAGGAGCAGGGTCAGGTCGGGTTTCAGCCCCCGTTGCACCCACTGTTCCAGTACGCCGATGCGTTCGTGTTCGATGCCGCGGCCACCGCCCTGGTAGGCGTAGGTGGCGTCGGTGAAACGGTCGCACAGCACCCAGCGCCCCCCCTCCAGCGCCGGCAGGATCTTCTGCTGCAGGTGCTCGGCACGGGCGGCGAACATGAGCAGCAGCTCGGTGTCGGTGGCCATGCCGTCGTGCCGGTGTCCCAGCAGCAGTTCGCGCAGCGCCTCGCCCAGGGGGGTGCCGCCGGGTTCGCGGGTCTCCAGCGGTGCCCGGCCCGCCTCGCGCAGCCGCCGCGACACCAGCGCCATGCAGGTGCTCTTGCCCGCCCCCTCGATCCCTTCCAGGGTGATGAATGCCCCTCTTTCGATCATCTCTTCTTCAACTGGTACTTGCGCACAGCCCGGTTGTGCTCCTTCAGACTGCTGGAAAAGTGGTGGCTGCCGTCCCCGCGGGCGACGAAGTAGAGCGCCTTGCCAGGCGCCGGGTTCGCCGCTGCGAGAAGCGCCGCCCGCCCCGGCATGCAGATGGGGGTGGGGGGCAGGCCGGCATGCACGTAGGTGTTGTAGGGGGTGTCCTCGCGCAGGTCGCTGCGCCGGATGTTGCCCCGGTAGCGCTCGCCCATGCCGTAGATCACCGTGGGGTCGGTCTGCAGCTTCATGCCCCGGCGCAGGCGGCGGACAAAGACGCCGGCGATCTGCCGCCGCTCCTCCGGCCGCGCCGTCTCCTTCTCGACGATGGAAGCGAGGATCAGCAGCTCGTCCGGGCTCTCCAGGGGAAGGTCCTTCGCCCGGCTCTCCCAGGCCGCCGCCAGCTCCTCCTCCATGCGCCGGTATGCCCGTCGCAGGAGCTCGAGGTCGGTGAAGCCCTTGGGAAAGAGATAGGTGTCGGGAAAGAAGCGCCCCTCCGGGTGCGCGCCAGGATGGCCCAACCGCTCCATCACCTCGGCATCGGAGAGCCCGGTGAGAAGATGCTTCAGCGCCGGGTGCCGGTCCATGGCCTGGCGCCACTGGCGGAAGGTCCACCCCTCGGGAAAGGTGATCTCGTGCATGCGGGTCCTGCCGGAGACCAGCAGCTCCAGCAGCCCCACGGGCGTCAGGCCCGGTTCCAGCAGGTACTCACCCGCCTTGATGCGGCCCAGCTCGGGATGCAGGCGCAGGTGGAACCGCAGCAACCTGGCATCGCCCAGGACACCTTGCGACTCCAGCCGGGCGGCCACCCGGGCCGCGGTTTCGCCCCCCGCGATCTCCACCACCAGCCCCTCTTCCGGCAGCTTCAGCGGTGTCCCGAGAAACTGCTGGTAGTGCTGCCAGACGAGCGCCAGGCCGCCGGCCAGCAGCAGGCCGGCGAGCAGCACTCCCACCAGGATTCGTCTTCCCCGTCTACCCATCCTTCGTGAACACCCGCCGGGCGGCGGCTTCCATCACCGGATGATGGGTGATTTTTACCGCCTTGTCACTGCCCGCCAGGTTGTCCACCGGCACGATCCCCAGCAGGGAGCCGGTGAGGAAGAGCCCCTCCGCCTCCATCAGCTCCTCGGGCAGGATGCGGCGCACGTTCACCGGCCGGCGCAGCTCCCGGGCCACGTCCAGCACCAGGCCACGCACCACGCCGGCCACGCCGCAGCGGTCGATGAGCGGGGTGTGCAGCTCCCCGCGAATCACCAGGAAGAGGTTGCTCAGGGTGCCCTCCACCACGAATCCCTC
>JALWGP010000372.1 GCA_027038775.1 Sedimenticola sp.
CCCACGAATCCGTTCCATGCTGGAAGTGGTCAATCTGCAATGCACCCGGGGTGACCGGAGGCTCTTCAGCGGCATCGCCTTCGAGCTGGCGCCCGGCGAGCTGCTGCATCTGCACGGCCACAACGGCAGCGGCAAGACCACCCTCATGCGGGCGCTCTGCGGGCTGGTGACGCCCACCGAGGGCGAGGTGCGCTGGAAAGGGGAGCCCATCCGCCGCCAGCGCGACGAGTTCCATGCGGAACTCCTCTACCTGGGCCACAAGAACGGCATCAAGGACGACCTCACCGGGGTGGAGAACCTGCGCACCGCCTGCCGCCTGGCCGGCATCGCCGTTTCCGAGAAGGAGGCGTGGGAGGTGCTCGAGCGCATGGGGCTGCGCGGCCACGAGGACCTGCCCTCGCGGGTGCTTTCCCAGGGGCAGCAGAAGCGGGTGGCACTGGCGCGGCTGCTGGTGAGCCGGGCGCCGCTGTGGCTGCTGGACGAGCCCTTCGTGGGGCTGGACGCCGCCGCGGTGGAGCTGTTGCAGTCGGTGATCCGCGGGCACGTGGAGAACGGCGGCATGGTGGTGCTCACCACCCACCAGGAGGTGGCGCTCACCTCGGGCCGGGTGAAACGGCTGCGCCTGGGCTGGAAGAAGGACGGCGATGTTTAGCGCCTTCTTCACCATCCTGAGGCGCGACCTGCTGCTGGCCATGCGCCGGCGCAGCGATGTCTTCACCACGCTCTTCTTCTTCGTCATCGTGGTGAGCCTCTTTCCCCTGGGCATCGGTCCCGAGCTGGAGACCCTGAGGCTCATCGCGCCCGGTGTCTTCTGGGTGGCGGCGCTGCTCGCCTCCATGCTGGCGCTGGAGAAACTCTTCCTGGTGGACTACCAGGACGGTGCCCTGGAACAGATGCTGCTGGCCCCCCAGCCCCTCTCGCTGCTGGTGCTGGGCAAGGTGGCAGCCCACTGGCTCATCACGGGGCTGCCGCTGGTGCTGCTCTCTCCGTTGCTGGGCCTGCAGTACGACCTGCCGGGCGAGACCATCGGCGTGCTGCTGCTCACCCTGCTGCTGGGCACCCCGGCCCTGAGCCTCATCGGTGCCATCGGTGCGGCCCTTACCCTCGGTCTGCGCGGCGGCGGGGTGCTGGTTTCCCTGCTGGTGCTTCCGTTGTATATTCCGGTGCTCATCTTCGGTGCCGGAGCGGTGGAGGCGGAAGCGTCCGGTCTGGGCGGTATCGGTCACCTCACCCTGCTGGGGGCCATCGGCCTGGCGGCCCTGGTGGCTGCGCCCCTGGCAACCTCGGCCGCTCTGCGGGTATCCGCGGAGTGAAAGGGGGTAAGGTGAACCGGGATTCGGTCGCCCGTGGAAACTATTTGCGCTCACGGGAATCTCAAGAAACTGTTGGAGTGCACGGGGAATTCCGAAGCTGTCACCCCTGCCCGGGCCGGGATGACGGCCGGAGACCGGATCGAATGGTTCCCGGCGCTGCGCCTTTCGGGGGCGGATCGAAATCCCGAATGGAAAACATGGATTCACGGTAAATGTCATCCCGCATTCTCAACTGGTTCAAGTTCTCCTCTCCCGCCTCCTTCTACCCCCTGGCGGGCACCATCGGCAGGGTATCGACGCTGATCGCGGTGGCGTTGCTGGCCGTCGGCCTCTACATGAGCTTCTTCGTGGCCCCCACCGACTACAAGCAGGGCGAGGGGTACCGCATCATCTTCATCCACGTGCCCGCGGCCTGGATGTCCATGTTCATCTACGTGGTGATGGCCTTCTGGGCGGCCATGGGGCTGGTCTTCCGCACCCGGCTCTCCTTCATGATGGCCCGCGCCCTGGCGCCCACGGGCGCGCTCATGACCTTTATCGCCCTCTGGACCGGCGCCTTCTGGGGCAAGCCCATGTGGGGTACCTGGTGGGTGTGGGACGCCCGTCTCACCTCCGAGCTGATCCTCTTCTTCCTCTACGTGGGCTACATCGCCCTGCAGGGGGCCATACCCGATGTCCGCCGTGGGGACCGCGCCGGCGCCATCCTGCTGCTGGTGGGCGTGGTGAACATCCCCATCATCTACTTCTCGGTGAAGTGGTGGAACACCCTGCACCAGGGTGCGTCGGTGAGCATCAGGGAGGGTTCCAGCATGAGCGCCATCATGCTGGAGACCATGCTCATCATGACCTTCGCCTTCTGGGCCTACGCCATCGCCGTGGCCATGGCGCGGGTGCGGCTGATCATCCTCGAGCGGGAGCGCGAGACCCGCTGGGTGGCCGAGCTGCCGGAGGTGAAGCTGTGATGGATGCGGTGAAAGAGTTTTTCCACATGGGCGGCTACGCCCTCTATGTCTGGGGTTCCTTCGGCGTGACAGCGGCCCTCATGGTCGCCGAGCCCCTGGTGCTGGCGAGACAGCGCAAGGCGATGATCCGCCGCCTGCGGCGCCTGATCCGCCTCGAATCGGAGCAGTCCTCATGAAAGCAAGACACAAGCGTTTCGCCTTCCTGCTGGTGGGCCTTTCGGTGCTGGGCGTGGCAGCCTGGCTGGTGTTCCAGGCCCTGGGCAACAACCTCTCCTACTTCTTCTCGCCCACCGAGGTGGTCGAGGGCAAGGCGCCGGAGGGGCACGTCTTCCGCCTGGGCGGGCTGGTGCAGCCGGGCAGTTTCCGGCGCGAGGACAAGGGGCAGGCGGTGGTGGCCCGCTTCGTGGTCACCGACAATCACCAGTCGGTGGAGGTGCGTTACAGCGGCATCCTGCCCGACCTGTTCCAGGAGGGACAGGGAGTGATCGCCCAGGGCCGCATGGGACCCGACGGCGTCTTCATGGCCGACGAGGTGCTGGCCAAGCACGACGAGAACTACATGCCGCCCGAAGTGGCCGCTGCGCTCGAGGAGGGGCACCGCAAGGGCGTGGCCAACATGGCCACCGGAGGCGGCCAATGATTCCCGAGATCGGCCATTTCGCCCTCATCCTCGCCCTGGTGATCGCACTGGTGCAGGGTGTCTTCCCCATCCTCGGCGCGCACCGGGGTTACGCCTCCTGGGTGGCCCTGGCGAAACCGGCGGCGCAACTGCAGTTCCTGATGCTGCTGGTGAGCTTCGCCTGTCTCACCTGGGCATTTCTGCAAAGCGACTTCTCCGTGCTCTACGTGGCGGAGAACTCCAACACCAGGCTGCCGCAGATCTTCAAGTTCTCGGCGGTGTGGGGCGCCCACGAGGGCTCGCTGCTGCTCTGGGCCCTGATCCTCTCCGCCTGGACCGCCGCGGTGACCGTATTCGGTCGCAGCCTGTCGCCCCTGATGATGGCGCGGGTGGTCGGCGTGCTGGGCCTGGTGGCCACCGGCTTCCTGGCCTTTCTCATCTTCACCTCCAACCCCTTCGAGCGACTGCTGCCCGCCGTGGCCGAGGGACGGGATCTCAACCCGCTGCTGCAGGACATCGGGCTGGTGATGCATCCGCCCATGCTCTACATGGGCTACGTCGGCTTCGCCATCCCCTTCGCCTTCGCCATCGCCGCCATGCTCGGGGGACGGCTGGATGCGGCCTGGGCCCGCTGGTCGCGGCCCTGGACCCAGATCGCCTGGGTGTTCCTCACCCTGGGCATCGCCCTGGGCTCCTGGTGGGCCTACTACGAACTGGGCTGGGGCGGCTGGTGGTTCTGGGACCCGGTGGAGAACGCCTCCTTCATGCCCTGGCTGGCGGGCACCGCCCTGATGCACTCGCTGGCAGTGACCGAGAAGCGGGGCGCCTTCAAGGCGTGGACGGTGCTGCTGGCCATCTTCACCTTCTCGCTGAGCCTGCTGGGCACCTTCCTGGTCCGCTCGGGCGTGCTCACCTCGGTGCATGCCTTTGCCGCCGACCCCTCGCGCGGGCTCTTCATCCTGCTCTTCCTGGCCGTGGTGGTGGGCAGTTCCCTGATGCTCTACGCCGCCCGTGCCTCCAAGGTGCGCAGCCACGTGCGTTTCGAGCTGGTCTCGCGCGAGACGGCGCTGCTGCTCAACAACGTGATCCTGGTGGTGACCACGGTGAGCATCCTGCTGGGCACCCTCTACCCACTCATCATCGACGCCCTGGGCGCGGGCAAGATCTCGGTGGGACCGCCCTACTTCAATGCGGTCTTCATTCCCCTCACCGTTCCCTTGGCCATCCTCATCGGCGTGGGTTCCCTGGCGCGCTGGAAACGTGACAGCTTCGCCAACATCTGGGTCAAGGTGCGGGTGGCCTTCGTCGCCAGCCTGGTCTTCGGCATCCTCTTCCCGCTGGTCGCCATGCAGCACTTCTCGTGGCAGGCGGCGCTGGGCATGGTGCTGGCCTTCTGGGTCTTCTTCTCCAGCCTGAAGGTGATGAAGGAGTACGCCCGCGGGCGGGGCATCGGTGGCCTCTCCCTCTCCCAGTGGGGCATGACCTTCGGTCACCTGGGCGTGGCGGTTTTCATCACCGGCATCACCCTCACTTCCATCTACAGCTCGGAGAAGGATGTGCGCCTGGTGCCGGGCGACAGTTTCAGCCTGGGCGGCTACGAGTTCCTGTTCAAGGGGACCACCCACCTGCAGGGACCCAACTACCAGGGTGATCGTGGCGAGATCGTCATCACCCGCGAAGGCGAGCCGGTGACCGTTCTCTATCCCGAGAAGCGCAACTACCTCAGCGGCATGCCCATGACCGAGGCGGGCATCGACGCGGGACTCACCCGCGACCTCTTCGTGGCCCTGGGTGAACCCCTGGACGACCAGGGTGCCTGGGCCGTCCGCATCTATCACAAGCCCTTCGTGCGCTGGATCTGGCTGGGAGCGCTCATCATGGCCCTGGGCGGGGTCTGCTCCGCGGCGGACAAGCGCTACCGGTTGCTGGCGCGGCGCGAGCGCGAGGCACTGGCAGGAGGTGTGGCATGAAGAGCCGTTACCTGATTCCGCTGGCCGTTTTCATCGTCATCGTGGGATTCCTGGCAGTGGGCCTGAAGAACGATCCCAAGCGGGTGCCCTCGCCGCTCGTCGGCAAGCCGGCACCCCGCTTCGAGCTGCCCACCCTCTATGATCCCGAGGAGAAGATCACGCCGGAGAAGCTGCGCGGCAAGGTGTGGCTGCTCAACGTCTGGGCCTCCTGGTGCGTCTCCTGCCGTGCGGAACACGAGGTGATCAAGCGCCTTGCGCGAATGAACCTGGTGCCGGTCTACGGGCTCAACTACAAGGACGAGGAGGCCGACGCCAAGGCTTGGCTGGGACAGCTGGGCAACCCCTATGAGGCCAGCCTGGTGGACCGGGAGGGCAACGTGGGCATCGACTGGGGAGTCTACGGCGTGCCGGAGACCTTCGTCATCGACAAGAAGGGAATCATCCGCCACAAGGTGATCGGGCCGGTCAACGACGAGATCCTGCAGGAGACGCTGGTGCCCCTGATCCGCAAGCTGATCGAGGAAGAAGGATGATGCGCCGCCTGTTTCTGCCCCTGTTGCTGCTCGTGCCGCTGCTGGCTCAGGGCGCCATCGAGGTACACCAGTTCGACGATCCGCAGAAGGAGAAGATCTACAAGGAGCTCATCGACGAGCTGCGTTGTCTCGTCTGCCAGAACCAGAACCTGGCCGACTCCAACGCCGAGCTGGCCCAGGACCTGCGCCAGAAGACCTACGAGATGGTGGAGGCGGGCAAGAGCAAGGACGAGATCGTCGACTGGATGGTGGCCCGTTACGGCGATTTCGTGCTCTACCGTCCACCCCTGCAGCGCAACACCTTGCTGCTCTGGATCGGTCCTTTCCTCATCTTCCTGGTGGGCGTGGTGGTGCTGGTGCGTTTCATCCGCCGCCGCCCCGCCGGCGGGGAAGAGGTCTTGAGCGAGGAGGAGCGGCGCAAGGCCGAGGCCCTGCTCCGGGGTGACGGGGAGGACGGGACATGACCTTCTGGATCATCGTGGCCCTGCTGCTGGGGCTGGTACTGGCGGTTCTGCTGTGGGCGCTGCTGCGCCAGCGGAGCGAGATCGTGGACGAGGCGCGCGAGCGCAACATCCGCGTGGCGCGGGAGAAACTGAAGGAGCTGGAGGCCGAATACCAGGCCGGCAACCTCGACGAGGAGGCCTTCACCCAGGCGAAAGCGGAGCTGGAACAGGAGCTGCTCGAGGACACCTCGGTGGCGGAGCAGCGCGTGAGCGTCAGTGCCTTCGGTCAGCGCGTGGGGGCGGCTCTCCTGGCCGTGCTGCTGCCTGCCGCCAGCCTGGGGCTCTACTTCGTTCTCGGTACGCCCGAGGCCCTGGACGGGAGCGCGACGACCCCCATGGCCGGCAGTCCCCATGGGAAGGGGGGCAAGGCACCCACCATGGCCGAGGTGCAGGCGGCACTCGAGCAGCGGGTGCAGGAGCAGCCGGAGGACGCGGAGGCGTGGTTCATGCTGGGGCGCATCTACGCCAGCCTGCAGCGCTTCGGTGACGCCGCCAATGCCTATGAGAAGGTGGCGAAACTCACCGACAACCACCCCCAGGCGCTCATCGCCTGGGCCGACGCCCTGGCCATGACCCAGGGCGGTCGCCTCCGCGGCAAGCCCTACGAGCTGGTGAAGCAGGCGCTGGAGCAGGCACCGGAGGACACCACCGCCCTGTGGCTGGCCGGCCAGGGGGCGCGCGAGGCAGGGGACTACCAGAACGCCGTCTACTACTGGCGCCAGGCCGAGGCGGGCCTTGCCGACCAGCCCGAATACGTGCAGGAGCTGCGCGGCCTCATCGCCGCGGCCAAGAAGATGGCGGCCAGCCAGGGGATCGAGGTGGAGGATCCCGGCTCTTCGGTGGACCTGAAGGCGGTGGCTTCCGGCATCGAACTCAAGGTGAGCCTGTCGCCGGAGCTGAAGGAGAAGGTGAAGCCCGACGAGCCGCTCTTCATCTTCGCCAAGGCGGTGAATGGTCCGCCCATGCCGGTGGCGGCCATCCGCCTCGCCGCGGGTGAACTGCCTGCCACCGTCACCCTGAACGACAGCCATCTCCTGCGTGGTGGAAAACTCACCGACCACAAGCAGCTGAAGATTGGAGCACGCATCGCCCGCAGCGGCGAGCCCACGGCGGCCAGCGGCGACCTGCAGAGTGCCGAGGTGGTGGTGGAG
>JALWGP010000373.1 GCA_027038775.1 Sedimenticola sp.
GGCCATCCCTGGCCTCCGACGTCCCGCCGGGAGGCTCCGGGACTTCCTTCAACCGGATTTTGGGATACCGGGCTGAAGCCCGACCTGCGGGGGATAGAGGAATGAGGTGGTTCCGCCGGCGCACCTTCTCCCACGGCATCCATCCGCCCGACCACAAGGCGGAGACCGCCGCCCTGCCCATCCGCCGTCTCCCCTTCCCGGAGCAGCTCGTGGTGCCGCTCAACCAGCACATCGGGCGGCCGGCGGTGCCCCTGGTGCACAAGGGGCAGGAGGTGGTGCGCGGCGAGCCCATCGCCCGCGCCGACGGCTTCCTCTCCGCGCCGGTGCACGCGCCCGCCACCGGCCGGGTGCGCGACATCCGCCCCATGCCCACGGCGCGCGACCGCCTCACCCCCTGCATCCTCATCGACGTCTACGAGGCGGCCACCCAGGAGGTGCTGTGGCACTATCCCTGGCAGCCGGAGGAGATGGACCGGCAGGCCCTCGTCCAGGCGGTACAGGAGATGGGCCTGGTGGGGCTGGGCGGCGCCGCCTTCCCCTCCCACGTGAAGCTGTCGGTGCCCGAGGAGAAGCCCGCCCACACCCTGGTGGTGAACGGCTGCGAGTGCGAACCCTACCTGAGCTGCGACCACCGCGTGATGGTGGAACAGCCCCGCGACCTGCTGCGCGGCGTGCGCTACGCCCTGCGCGCCACGGGGGCGAAGCGCGCCATCATCGGCATCGAGGACAACAAGCCTGACGCCATCGCCCTCCTCCAGGAGCTGGCGGCGAAGGAGCCGGACATCGAGGTGGAGGCGGTGGAGACCAAGTATCCCCAGGGCTCGGAGAAGATGCTCATCCGCTCCCTCCTGGGACTGGAGGTGCCCACCGGCGGCATTCCACTGGACATCGGCGTGGTGGTGAACAACGTGGGCACCCTCGCCATGCTGGGTGCCCTGCTGCCGAAGGGCGAGGCCCTCACCGAGCGGGTGGTCACCGTCACCGGCCCCGGCGTGAGGCGCCCCGGCAACTACCGGGTGCCCCTGGGCACGCCCATCGGCTTCGTGCTCAAGGAGGTGGGCTACGAGGGAGAGGCCTGCGACTTCGTCCTGGGCGGTCCCATGATGGGTCCCTCGGTGAGCGACCTGCGCACCCCCGTCACCAAGGGCAGTTCCGGCCTGCTGGTGCTCGACGAGCCCGCCGTACACCAGGAGAGCCGCCCCGTCTGGCCCTGCATCCAGTGCGGGCGCTGCGTGAACGCCTGTCCCATGCATCTCAATCCCGCCATGCTGGGCCAGCTCGCGGCGGCGGGCGAATACGACCGGATGGCCGAGAAATACCACCTGGCCGACTGCTTCGAGTGCGGCAGCTGCAGCTGGATCTGCCCCTCCAACATCCCCCTGGTACAGCAGTTCCGCGTGGCCAAGCAGTGGCTGCGCGACCAGGCGGAAAGAAAGCAGCGGGAAGCACAACCGGCCACCGCAAACCCGCAACCCGCCAAGGAGTCCGGGAAGGAGGCGCGCGCGGCATGAGCGACAAGGCCCGCATCGAGCTGCGCCCCACCCCCCACATCCACGCACCACAGGACGTGGTGACCATCATGCGCAACGTGGTGCTCGCCTGCCTGCCCCTGGCGGGCTGGGCGGTGTGGCAGTACGGGCTCAGCGCCCTGCTGCTGGGCATCACGGTGGTGGCGAGCTGCCTGCTCACCGAGCGGCTCTTCGGCCGCGCTGAAACCCTGCGCGACGGGTCCGCCGTCATCACCGGCCTGCTGCTCTTCCTCACCCTGCCACCGGGCTTTCCCCTGTGGATGGGCGCGGTGGCCGGCATCACTGCCATCGGCCTGGGCAAGATGCTCTTCGGCGGCCTGGGCATGAACGTCTTCAACCCGGCGCTGGTGGGCCGCGCCTTCGTGCAGGCCGCCTTTCCCGTGGCCATCACCACCTGGACGCCCGCCTTCTTCGAGGGGCGCTTCACCAGCTTCATCCCCTCCACCCTGGCGCTCCCCTTCACCATTCCGCCGGAGACGGCACAGTGGGCGGGCAGCGTAGCGGTGGACGCCTTCACCGGCGCCACCCCCCTGGCGCTGGCCAAGTTCGAACAGAGCCTGGCGCCGACCAGGGACCTCTTCCTGGGCACCACCGCCGGTTCCGCCGGCGAGAGTTCGGCCCTGCTGGTGCTCGCCTGCGGCCTCTACCTGGCGGTGCGGAAGATGCTCGACTGGCGCATCCCGGTCTCCGTGCTGGCGGGCGCCGCCGTCACCGCCACCCTCTTCCACCTGCTGGACCCGGCGCACCATCC
>JALWGP010000374.1 GCA_027038775.1 Sedimenticola sp.
GATCTTGAGCTGGTCCTCCGTGATCATGCCACGGCTGATCAGCAGTTCACCGAGTCTCATCTTCTTGCGCGGCGCATCCACGGCATCAGCCCCCTTCGAGCACGGCGATGCGGTTGCGCACCGCCGCCTCGGAAAATCCCTTCCTGTGGCCGCGGGCCGCCTCCAGCGCCCTGCGATAGTAGTCGAGCGCCTGCTCGCGCTTGCCCAGGTGATCCAGGCTCACGGCCAGGTTGAACGCATAGTCGGGGTGGCCCGGCTCCAGGGCGTGTGCCCGGAAATAGGCCTGCTGGGCGTAGGCCCAGCGCGACTGCGCCGCGTACAGGTTGCCCAGGATGAAGTGGAGCTCACCCAGGTCGGGATTCGTGGCGATGAGGTTCTGGATCCTGGAGATGGCCTCCGGCACCTCGTTCATTCCCCGCAGGGAGATCATGCCGGCCAGGGCCGCGGCATCCCTCGGATCCCGTTCGAGAAGCCTGAGATAGTATTCCTGTGCCTTGCCGTTCTTCCCCGAGGCGACGGCCAAGGCGGCCAGCCCCAGCAGGGCATCCCGGTTGAGCGGGTCCTTTTCGACCACCGAAAGGTAAAGGCGGCGGGCCCGGACATGGTCACCCTGCCTGAAGGCCGCCCAGGCTTGATGAACCAGGCCGCGGCTGCTCTTCTTCTTCGTGCCGCGCCGGATCTCGATCCTGGCGGAACTCCGGTTCTCGTCCGCCTGCTTCGCCACCGCCTGGTCATAGGCTTCCCTGGCGTTCCGGGGTGCCGCCACATCGGCGTCCTTCCGGGCCTGCGGCTGCGCCTGCGCAGCGGCCGGGAGGGTGGTGACCGGCCGCACCCCGCCGCCGGCCTGGCTGGCTCTTTCAGCGGGCAACTTCCGGTCCGCCGCCGGGGACGGCGCTTCGGAACCGCCCGCGGGAGGTGCATCCGGCCGGTTCCCGGACCGTACCGCCGACCCTTCCCCGACCATGGACCGGGAGACCCCGGAATCCTCCTCGCTCCCGGACGGGGAATTCAGCCCCGCCGCTCCGGCCGCCATGGCCGGATCACGGTTCTGTTCCAGGCCGTTTCCATCCTCCGGACCCGTCCGCTCGCTTCCTTCCCCGGCCATCGCATCCAGCGGGCCGGCAGGGGGCTGGAGCAAACCTTCCAGTTGCGGCTGAAGTCTGGTGTAGAACCAGCCGGCCACTGCCGCCACCAGCAGGAACCCGACCAGCATCAGCCCCATCCCCAGCCGGTTGAGCCGGCGATTGCGTTTCTTCGCCTCCATGAGAAAACGGACCATCTCCGGGTTGCCGCTGGGATTCTCCTCCCGGCTCTCCAGGGAACGTCTCTCCGCCGGCGTAGACTCGTCCGGTGCGGTTGCCGCACCCGGCGGGCCCGGCTCCAGCGCGAGGCTCCTGGCGCGCCACGTCTCCACCTCCGGTTTCTTCCGGGTCTCTTCCCCGGCCCAGGTAGCGGCCATTTCCTGCCTCTCTCCCCCAGTGTCCTCGGGAGATTCCGCGGGGACATCCCGCCGTTCCGGGGTGGGCCCGGCAGCCATCTCCTGCGCCTGCCGGGAGCCCGCCTCTTCCCCTTCACCGGCTTCGTCCGGGGGCGCGACGGTTTTCGACGCATCGGCGGCCGCCACGCCCGGCGGATCATCAGAACCATCGAAAACCTCTCCGGGAGCTTCTCCCGGAGCCTCCTCGGGAAGGTCCAGCGTCAGCAGGGAATCCTCGTCGAGGGGTTCCAATGTGACGGCCGTGGGTTCATCCTCCAGGGCGCAGCAACCGTGGGCGGCATCTGCGCTTTCGGTTTCAGGCAGTTGCTCATCGAGGCCCACCGGCGCCCCGGCCTCTTCCCCGGTTTCAGGGCCGGTGCTCCCGTCCGGAAGCGGTTCCTTGCGAAGGTCCGCCTCCCCCTCTGAAGCGCCCGCCCGTTTCATGCTCTCTGCCTTGCGCAGCGCCTCCATCAACAGGCTCATGGAATCTTCCTCCCGACATCGAGTGCGCCCTCCATGTACTTGCTGAAGGACTTCAGATCCTCGTCCAGCGACGCGTTCCGGATCACGGTGGGCCGCAGGAAGATCACCAGCTCGGTCTTGCCGTGCTTGTCCTCCCGCGTGCCAAAGAAGTCGGCAATGGAGGTTCGGGTGAGGCCCGGGAGGCCGCTCCGCCCACGGTCATAGCTGTCCTGCATCAGTCCTCCGAGCACCGCCATCTGGCCACTGTGGACCCGGAGGATGGACTCGATCTCCCGTACCTGGATCTCGGTGACCGGAGTCGAGAGC
>JALWGP010000375.1 GCA_027038775.1 Sedimenticola sp.
CTTCCTGCTTCCCCATCGATCCTCCCTTGCGCTCTGGAGTGCGGGGCCTTCCGCCCCGTTCTTTTTTTTTCCAATCTTAGCAGAGAACCGAGCCGCCGCACGCCCGGGAAAAGGACCAACGAAAAGGGAGCCACGCGGGCTCCCTTTCCATCGACCCCGGAAGGCGGCGTGGGTCAGTCGAGGTCCTCCGCCAGCGCCCGGGCGGTCACCTCCGGCACCGGCCCGACCTCCACCTGGTAGCCGGGGTAGTCGATGCCCATGTAGATGGGCTCGCCCCGCTTCACGCTCTCGATCATCTCGGGCGTCAGTTCAAAGCGCAGGAAGTGGACGCTGGAGGTCTTGTCCTCGGTGGAGCGCTCCAGGTCTTCGTTGGCGACGGCGTAGACCCGGTCGTGGCCGTCTACCTTCACGTACACCTTGTGCTCGATGCCCACCAGCTCGGCCAGCCGCTTCCTCCGCTCCTCCACGTCGGTGTACTCCAGCATGAAGGTGGCCTTCCAGTTGGTGCCATCGGGGATGAGGGGGTTGTAGGCGTCCAGCTCCTCCTGGATGGCCTCCTTCTGGAAGATCTTCTCGATGCGGAGCATCTCCTGGATCTGGTACTGCATGGTGAGCCGGTCCTCGAAGTAGAGGGTGGCGTGCTCGTCCAGGGGCACCTGGCGGATCTTCTTGTGCTCGATCGCCTTCCTGCGGAAGTCGTCCCGCGCCTCGTGGTACTCCTCGAGGCTCATGAGATCTTCGTGTTTCAGCTTGCTCATCTTCGTTCTCCTGTTCAGATCCCGTACGCCTTGCGCAGCAGCGTGACGGGATGTTCCACGTCGCTGCCGTCGCCGATGGCATGGGCGATGTGGTGGCCCGCCATGATGCAGTCGCTGGTGTAGTGGTCGGGCTCGGCTTTCTTCACGCGGTTGGCCACGGGACGCACCAGCTTCATGGAGATGGCGTGGTACTCCTTCTTCACCGCGTAGGTGCCGTCATGGCCGGAGCAGCGCTCGATCATCTCGATCTCGGTGTCCGGCACCAGGCCCAGGGCCTCGCGGGTCTTGTGGCCGATGCGCTGCACCCGCTGGTGGCAGGCCACGTGGTAGGCCACCTTGCCCAGGGGATTCTTGAAATCGGTCTTCAGCTTGCCGTGCTTGTGGCGCAGCATCAGGTACTCGAAGGGATCGTAGATGTGATCCCGCACCTTGGCCACCTGCTCGTCGTCGGGGAACATCAGCGGCAGCTCCTGCTTGAACATGAGCACGCAGGAGGGGATGGGCGCCACGATGTCCCAGCCCTCGTCCACGAGCTTCGCCAGCACGGGGATGTTCACCTCCTTGGCCTCGGCCACCGCCTCCAGGTCGCCCAGCTCCAGCTTGGGCATGCCGCAGCAGCGCTCCTTTTCGGCGATGGTGACGGGGATGCCGTTGTGCTCGAACACCGCCACCAGGTCCTCGCCCATGTCGGGCTGGTTGTGGTTGCCGTAACAGGTGGCGAAGAGCGCCACCTTGCCGGTGGTGGGACCGGCCGGCTCGCCCTGTGCATCGGGTTTCGGCGCGATGCGGCTGCGCAGCGGCTTGCTGTAATAGTTCGGCAGCACGGCGTCGCTGTCCACTCCCAGGGTCTTCTCCAGCACCTTGCGGAAGCCCTGGTTGTGGTTCATGGCGTTGACCACGCCGGCGACGATGGGAATGCCCGCCAGCTTCGGCACCGTATCGGTGGCCGAGAGCAGACGGTCGCGGAACTTCGCGCCGTGCTTCCTGAAGTGGACCGCCTTGGCCTGGAGCATCAGGTGGGGGAAGTCCACATTCCACTCGTGGGGCGGCACGTAGGGACACTTGGTGAGGAAGCAGAGATCGCACAGGTAGCAGTGCTCCACCACCTTCCAGTAATCCTCCTTCTTCACCCCGTCGATCTCCATGGTGTCGGACTCATCCACCAGGTCGAAGAGGGTCGGGAAGGCATGACAGAGACTGACGCAACGCCGGCATCCGTGACAGATGTCGAAGACCCGCTCCATCTCGGCCAGCAGCTTCTCCTCGTCGTAGAAGCCCGGGTTCCGCCAGTCCAGCGGATGCCGGGTGGGGGCCTCGAGGGAACCTTCACGATTATCAGCCATTGTCATATCTCCTCGCTCGAAATCGGGGAAAACGGGCCGGGGAACCCCGGCCCGCCGCATCACCGGATCAGCTGTCCAGCTGGTCCAGCGCCTTCTGGAAGCGGTTGGCGTGGGAACGCTCCGCCTTGGCCAGGGTCTCGAACCAGTCGGCGATCTCG